>JANMIX010000801.1:0-4020 GCA_031376015.1 Acidimicrobiia bacterium
CAACCCGCTGGGGGTCGACCATCGGGAGGTCGAGCCGCGACGGTGTGCTGGTGCCGTGATTGATCACGATCCCACGGTTGGACAGTGACGGCGTCGCCTCGAACACGTCGGTGGCGGTGATGGTGAGCCGCAGCCGGTTCCCGGCGTCGATGCGCCAACTGGAGGTCGACAGTGGGATCTGCCGCAGGGACGGTGTCGATGACAGATCGGCGAACCCGCGACGCACGCGGGCGAACTGGGTGGCGGTCCCGTCAGGGGTGATTTCCTCCAGAGTGATGTCCACCTGGCCATAACGGCCACCGTCCGGCGTCGAGAGCCACAGATCCAGCGAAGGCAGGCCGGTGATCTCTTCGAGCGCGGGATACGGGTCGGTCTCGTAGCGCATCGAATCCCCGGGCAGCAGCCCGACGGTCTTGAGCGGCACCAGTGAACCGGCCACCGGCACCCAGGGACCCGTACTCACCACGGGCACGTTGGCCACCTCGGCCGAGTTGGGATCCTGCGCCTGCGGGCTGAGTTGCCCACCGGTGGGCCCGAGTCCGAGGAACCGCGACACGGTGGACGTACCTGGGATCGGCCAGTCGTGCTCCAAACGGAAGCTGTTGGCATCCCATTCCTGTTGCGAGGCCACCGGCGCGCTCCGGAGCGCGTGCGACGATCCCTTCAGTTGGAGTTCGAGCCACGTGAACACGTCGTTGAGCACGGCGAAGTTGGCGCCGACGTCGCCGTGGGCATCGTTGCTCAGCAGCAGACGAACATCGGTGCCGGCGTAGGGATCATGCGCATCGGCGGCCCGGGATCGGAGGGTCCGGTAGATGGTCGTGGTGTTCGTGGCCGGGACGAGCCGATCGAAGTAGCTCGACACGAGGTAGACGGGCACGTCGATGCGATCGAGTCGTGAGAGGTAGTCGCGCACGCCGTTGTCGGCATCGAGACCACTGTCGGAGATGACCGCGCCCGCTTCCTCGACCGGCGCGTCGGCCGGCGTGCCGTCGAACAGGCAACGGGTCGCCGATGCGGTGAGATCCGCTTCCATCCGCGACTCGACCGTGGCCGTGACGAGGAACTGCGAGCAGGTGCCGTCATCGACGATGGTCTCCATGCGGGCGGGTGCCTGGACCGGCACGATGGCGTCCACCCAACGCACACCCCCCTGGTCACAGGGGACCGTCGAGTCGAACGCCGCAGCGCGAGCGGGGCCGCAGTTGTAGACCGCTGCCATCAACGCATGGGTGCCGCCCTGGCTGATGCCGTAGACGCCCGTCTTGGTGGGCCGGACGGTGTCGTGGAACCACTGCAGGACGTGTGCCTCGTCGGCAATCGTGTCGGGGCCCATGAAGTCGGCCTGCCCGCCGGACTGACCTTGTCCACGTACGTCGTAGGCCAGCACGTAAAGACCACGAGTGGCCAGATCCCGCATGTCGGCAACTGCGGTCTCCTTCGTGCCACCGAAGCCGTGCACCACGACCACCCCTGGGCACTCACCGGCGTCCGCACACTGCGCAGGCACCCACAGGCGCGCAGAGAGATGCGTGGGGGTACCGCCGTTCGGGGCGCCGGGCGAGCAGAGCACCAACTCCTCGTCGTGGAAGCCGAACGACCGCGCCTGGGCCACGAACACCGGCAGGGAAGGGTCGGGCCGCGGCGTTTCCACGCAGGCGGCCGGCGCGGCGGGCTCGGATCGAGCGGGTGACGCTCCCACCGCGAAGAGGGTGCCGAGCAACAGCGCGCTCAGGCCGAGTCGTCGAGCCTTCAACTGAATTCCCCTGTCACTGCGACACCGGTTCAGGCGGAAACCGATTGGAATGAAGGTTCGACGCGCACGCTCCGCTTCCTGCCCAGATGACCTCATTTGAACGAATTGCAGGAGTTCGGCGCCCGAGGGTCGAAACCCCCTGTGCGCACCGGGCGCGTTGTGGAGGGTGTTCTCGATGTCGCTGCGTTCGAAGTACCGAGGCGTCGGCCTGGCCCTCGTGGTCATCGGTTGCCTGGCGGTGCCCGTCCAGGCCCGCGCCAGCGCCGTGCCCGCCTGTACCAACCGGGTGCTCATCCTCACCGCCATGCCCCTGGAGTTGAACCCGATCATCGCCAAGGCATCGGTCGAGCGCCAACAGACCGTTCAGCCCGCCGGTGAGGCACCCCGCACCTTCTACTTCGGTTCTCTGGCCGGCAGTGAGGTCGTGATGGCCATGACCGGGATCGGGATGGTCAATGCGTCGCAGACCACCACTGCGGCCTTCGCCAAGTTCGGCACCTGTTTCCGTGGGGTCGTGTTCTCCGGGGTCGCCGGCAGCACCTACAACATCGGTGACGTCGCCATCGCTGACGAATGGGCCGTCCACGGTGGCCCCGACTTCACCCCCGTCAACGGGGCGATGCTGGCGACGGCCCGCCAACTCGAGAACTCCGGCGCCGTGACCCTGTCGAACAGCGTCCCGGTTGGCGATGCCGCCTGCCTCTGCCCCGGTGTCGACGCCCCCACCCCGGTGACCATGCTTCAGTCCGCCGCCGTTCATGTGGGCGGCCAGGGAACGACGTACGACACGTTCAGCGATCACGCCGTGCCCTGCATGCCCGGTGGCGGTGACATCGCCGGTTGCAAGCCGTGCGTCACGACGCCGGGCATGGACCAGGACGCGTCTGCCTTCGCTGCCAACGCACCCCGGCTGCTGAACGAGCAGTTCTTCCGAGGCCTGTTCGCCTTCGAGAACACGACGCAGGATTTCGTCTCCCAGGACGAGGAGACCGCGTTGGTGGCGAACATCTCGGCTGCCAACCACGTGCCCTTCCTCGGGGTGAGGGCCGTGTCCGATGGTCCCGGCGACCCGTTGCACCTCCCGGGCTTCCCGTTCCAGTTCGCCGTGTACCGGCAGTTGGCCGGCAACAACGCCGCCGCCGTCACCATCGCCTTCCTCGAGGCGTGGAAGACAGCGGGCTACCCCACGGTCTGAACAGACCAGGCTTGTCGAGCGCGGTTCAGGTCTGCGACACCCGCCGAAGCGCCAACGCGCCCGCGGCGGCGACGGCACCCATCACCGGCACCAACGGGTCCAGCCCGGTAGCGGGGAGGTTCTCGGCGTCGGAACCTTGCACCTGGGCTGCCGGCGTGGTGGAGGTCGTGGTCGCTGACGACTGCTGCACCGTCACCGGGCATGCCGGCGATGGCGTGTAGGTGCGCGCCGCCGGGGGTGCGATCGGGAAACCCCCCTCGTTCAGGAGGGAGATCGCCGCACCCGGGAGTATCGCGGGGCAGCCGGCCAGACCGGCGCTCGGGTCGGGAAAGTTGATCGACACATTGGGTTGTGGATGCGCGAAGTCGAGACAGGCGGTGAATGGATCGGCAGCGGCGTCCACGGCGGTGAGCGGGGCGATGCCGAAACGAGCCTCGATCAGGGCGAGGGTGGACGTGTGGTCGTATACGTCGGAGATCACCGCACCGCGCTTGGAGAACGGCGACACGATCATCGCCGGCACCCGGAACCCGCGACCCAGCGCATAGGTGCCCGGATCGACGCCCTGGGCGGCCGCCGCCAGCGTCAGTGACTCGTTGATCGGTGGCGCCACGTGGTCGTAGTAACCCCCGGCCTCGTCGTAGCTGAAGATAATGATCATCCGATCCCAGGCGGGGCTGTCCATGAGCAGCTTCAGGGTTGCCGCCGCCGAGGCCATACCGGTGGAGACCGGCGCCGGGGGATGCTCCGACAGAGCGATCTCGGGGATGATCCAACTGACCTGCGGGAGCGTGCCCGCCTGCAGGTCGGCCTCGAGTTCGGTCAGATCGGCGGTGATTCGCTGGTAGGTGAGGGGTCGGACGGTCGGCTGGTACTGGGGGAAGAACGTGAGCGGGTTGTCGCTCTCCACCGGGTCCGGTCGGCTTCCGCTGAGGTGTGTCTGACTCTTCGCGACGGATCCCGGGTTGATTCAGACCACAGGGAACGGCGGCGGGTTGGGTTGTGTTGGTCATGATGGCAGCTCGGTGTCTCGGGCTGCTCGGTGGTGGGCGCGGCGGGCTCGATCGGC
>JANMIX010000803.1:0-4824 GCA_031376015.1 Acidimicrobiia bacterium
ACATGTCGTCGATGGAGACGATCATCTATGGGGCATCGCCGATCAGCCCAGCCAAGCTCGCCGAGGCGATCGAGCACTGGGGCCCGATTTTCTTTCAGTTTTTCGGCCAGACCGAGGCTCCTATGGTGATCACCCATCTCAAGAAGGCCGACCACGACCTGTCCAAGCCGGAGCGCTTGGCGTCGTGCGGTCGGCCGGTGCCATGGATGCACGTCGCCCTGCTCGATGACGACAACCGGCCGGCCGGGCCGGGCGAGTCGGGCGAGATCTGCGTGCGGGGGCCGCTCGTGATGGACGGCTACAAGGGTCTGCCGGACGAGACCGCCGAGGCGCTGTCGGGTGGCTGGCTGCACACCGGCGACGTCGGCCGCTTCGACGACGAGGGCTTCCTGTACATCGTCGACCGCACCAAGGACATGGTGATCACCGGCGGCTTCAACGTGTTCCCCCGCGAGGTGGAAGACGTCATCAGTCAGCATCCAGCGGTGAACACCGTCATGGTGATCGGCGTGCCCGACCCGAAGTGGGGCGAGGCGGTCAAGGCGGTCGTGGTGCTGCAGACCGGACACGCGCCCTCCGACGAGTTGACCCACGAGCTGCAGGAGATGGTGAAGCGGGCGAAGGGCTCACAACAGTCGCCGAAGTCGATCGACTACGTCGACTCGCTGCCACTGACCGCAGTGGGCAAGCTCGACAAGAAGGCCATGCGCACCCGCTACTGGGACACAACGACTCGCGCCGTCAACTGAACACCGTGGGCTGAAAACGAACGAGCCCGGCTCCGTCGACCCAGTGGATCGACGGAGCCGGGCTCGTCTCGTGTCCGGGTCAGCCCTGCGGCTTGCCCATCGCGATGTCGCTCACGTCGACGAAGTCGTTGGAGACCGGCACGACCTTGCCGTTCTCGAGCTTGCTGTACACCACACTGCGGTTGAACAGACGGGTGTAGCCCGGCAGACCGTCGGTCCACTCCTTGGTGAAGTCGAGCACCGGCACCATGCCGCCGAGGTCGAGGTTGCTGGTCTTGCTGGCAGCGTCGTAGAACGACTTGGCGGTGATGTCACCGTCGATCGTCGCGGCGATCTTGGCGAACCCCATGTATGCGGCCCATGTGCCCATGCCACCGAGGCTGTTGAAGTCGTTCTTCTCCTGGTCGATGTTGTTCGACTCGAGCGAAGCCCGGTAGTCGTCCCACGGGGCCGTCGAGATGTCGGGGTACATGCCCGAGATGATGTTGCCGTTGGTGATCTCCTCGGCGCCTACTGCCGAGATCGCGTTCAGGTTGCCCTGGTTGCCGTACTGCTTGACGGTGGTGCCGGCCTGCTGCAGCGCGGTGTTCCAAGTGAGGAACGGCGTCTCGGACATGACGACGACCATGCAGTCGGCGTTGCTCGTGGCCTGCGCGACCTCGGCGGAGTAGTCCTGGGCGATGGTCGGCGTGATGATCACATCGCCGAACGTCATGCCGTAGGCCTTCATCGCGTTCTCCATGGGTGGGCGGAAGATGGCGTCTGCGCCTTCCACGATCACGGCGTTGATCTTCTTGCAGCCGTCCTCGACGGCCCGCTTGACCTCACCGACTGCGTACATCGGCTGGTTGCCGCTGTTGAACGAGTGCGGGTCGGTGAGCTCGGACGGCGAGATCGGGCAGCACGCTCCGAACCAGGTGATGTCCGAATCGGCGATCACCGGAACGATCGCCTCGGCGAAGTACGTGAACGACCCGACGACCGAGACGTCGCCGTCCTCGACGGCCTGACGGGCGCACGTGGCGGCAACAGCGGCGTCGAACTGCTCGTCGCAGATCGTGACCTCGAGCGGGCGGCCGTTGATGCCGCCGTTGTCGTTGATGAACTTGGTCGCGATCTCGGCCGTGATCTTGATGTTCTCGTAGGTCGGCCCGTTCGCGTTGAGCGTGGTGACCGTCATCACCTTGATCGGTTCGCCGCTGGGCGCCGCGGTGGAGTCGCCGGTGGTCACGCCCGACGAGTCGGCTGGCGCCGCGTCGGTCGCTGGCGCCGCGTCGGTCGCTGACGGTGCGTCGGTCGCTGACGGTGCGTCCGTGGCGGCAACGCCGCCGCCGCCACTGTCGCTACCGCATCCTGCGACCACAAACCCGAGCACCGTCACCAGTGCGATGGACTTCGTCCAGACACCCATGTGTTTCCCCCTTCGGAAAGTGTTGGCAGGTGCCCCCGGCACCCGTCGGGTGGACATACTAGACCCAGCTGGCGCTCGGATTCTCACTGGCCTGAATGCATGTTAAGGCCGCCTGGTAAGCTCCAGGTGCTTGGGCCAAATGGCGTACTGTGGGAGCGCAGAGTTACCGAGAACCCGTTTAACATAGGGCGGCGCAGCTTGTCTCGCCAGATTTTCCCGCACCTGGACCTGACATACAACGACCCTGCGGCCTATGTCTCCCGCCATCACGCACGCATTGTGGCCGATGCCGGAGGCTATTTCCTCGAAGACCTGGGAAGTGCGAACGGCACTTTCTTGAACGACCGCCGCTTGCCGCATGGCGTTCCCACCCGCATGAGAAATGGCGACCGGGTGCGTATAGGCAAGGTTCAACTTACATTTATACTGGGCAATTAGGCATTATTGAGGAATGAATAATGAGTTTTGAGCCGATAAGAGCATTCAAAACCCATCATTCCTTCTTCAAAATTTGCTATAATACCCTCCGGGCTTACCGCGACGTGCCGAGCCGAGACACGCGGGTTGGGTCTGAATCTATCAGGAGGTGCCTTCCCTCTATTGATGCCCACAAAAAAGAGAGAGAAGACCGAATCGCATAACGCTAATTATACAAAACCCGGCTCAGGCTGGACATCTCTATTGGTTCTGGTCTTTATAACATTGTTGACATGCCTTGCCGCCGGTTATTCCGGGCTTGCCTCGGCTTCTCCACTGCATACAACTACCCAGGCGGCCTCGCCGACGCCTGGTGGAGCTAATCCAACGGCAGGCAATCTCGGTTCGAGCGGCTCGGTTACAGGCACCAACTCTGCCCCACAGGGCGCGCCCCCGGCGAACCCCACCGTGGGAGCAGGGCTGACTGCCACCATACAGGCGGGCGCCCCCGGCGGCCCCGCCAGCGTGGCTACGGGCGGCCCATCGCCCGTGCCGACTTCGGGTATTGCCACTGGCGGGGCGACCACAGGCTCGGCGTCGGGCGGCGACTTCCCATGGTTGATCGTCACCCTGGTGGCGCTGCTTGTGATAGGTGGCCTCGTCTTCGCGGCTATGCGGCAGCGCCGCCCCGTGGAAGTGGGCCCCGCCGCGTCTCAGCCTCAAATACGCCGCAGGGCCGACATCCAGAACCTGTCGGGAAAATCCGCAGCGCCTCGTGCCGGTCAGCCGGATAGCGCCACCGTAGCGGCGCGGCAGAGTGGGGCAGCAGCGCCGCTTGCAACAACGTCATCTGCGGTGGCTGCAAGTAGCGCCGCACCCGTTACAGTTGCCTGTCCGAACTGTGGCACAAGTAATGCGACAACGGAGAAATACTGTCATAACTGCGGCGAGGACCTGCGCCCCGCGCTGGCAGAACTTGCCGCAACGGTGGCCCCCGGTGCAGGTGCGCTTGCCTTGGCGGTAGATGTCGTTGCAGAAGACACACCCTATCTGGAGACACTCGATAGGGTGGACGAGCAATTAGAGTTTGTGCTATCTCGACCTCGCATAGCGATAGGTTCAGCGCCGGGCAACGATATAGTTGTTGACGCTGCTTTCAAAGGTTGGCGCACAGTTTCGCCTCAGCATGCTGAACTGCGCCGCGAGCAAGATGGCTTTGTAGTCGTTGACCGCGAATCTGAACACGGTACATTCGTGAACGAGATGCGGACCGGCGAAAATATACTTTCTGATGGGGACCTGCTGCGGTTAGGCGACGTGCGATTTACATTCCGCGTCCCAGAGAGTAGTGGGTGAGGATGTTGCCCGGAGACACAATGAACAAAATTCGCCGCATGGGAAGAAGTGCTGATAACTCTGCCGAGCAGGAAGATCAGTCGGAAATTGAAACTGACGACGCCCCGGACGAACTTGCCCAGGCAAGCTCAATGGAACATGCAAACGGCGTGTCGGTTAATGCAGGCGCCCATGAGATGGAGGCTCCATCTATGGAGATTCCGTCTGCTGATGCGCTGTCTGACGAGGGCGTGACCGTTCTGGCGGACTCTGCCCCGGAAGCTTTCGTGGACCCGGATATTGATGGTATGGCAGCGGAGCAGGCTCAATCTGCCGAGGCCGCTCTGCCCGAAACCGGCACGCCCGATCTGCAAGAGAGTCCTGCAGAGGTTGAGAGGGCCGATCTCGGTCAGACCGTACCCTTATCAAGCGTTGACCGTGAAGAGTTGACGGCCCTGCCCGCCAATGCCGTGGTTACAGGCAAGTATGTCGTGCAGAGCCAGTTACACCACAGCCCAGAGCGCAACCTCTACAGGGTGGCCCCGCGTCGCCAGCAGAAGTGCGGCACCTGCGGGCGGCTCTCTTCGATTGACGCCGCTAACTGTGAGCATTGCACAGCGGTGCTCCAAAAAGAGGCCCCAGCCGAGTTCTATCTGATGGCCGAAAGCTTTTATCCGGAGGCCCTCATCCAGGACCCGACGCTTATGGATTTGCGTCTTTATCACCCCAACCTGGTGCCGGTGGTAGACTTCTTCAATTACACTCCCTTCGGCAAGACGCGTTACTATGCTGTAGCAGAGCCGCGCCAGGGCGTTCGACTGAGCCAATTGAGCCTGCCCAGGCCCGCCATGCAGGTGTTCGGTTGGGCGCTTCAGCTTGCCGACGCGCTCAATTATCTGCACACCCGTGGCG
>JANMIX010000826.1:0-3510 GCA_031376015.1 Acidimicrobiia bacterium
GTCATTGTCACAACGGTAGAACACCGTGAACTTATGCGGTGCCGTCCGTGCCTCGATCCGCTTCAACCACTCGTTCTTCATCTGCCTTCTCCCGAGCTTTACACTCTTCACGCGGACTATGCCACCACCCTCGTCGCCGCGCGCCTCGCCGTAGCGACCCCCGAGGACGGCGACGGGAACGTCCTTGCCCAGGTGGTGCGCATGGGTGACAGCACGGCATGGACGCTCACGAAGGGCCGATGGCAGCACCTCTTCGGCAGCACCGAGGACGGTGACGTGGTGAGTCCGGCCACCCGCGCCCTGCCGGTGCAGCGCGACGGTGCGGAGGTGGCGTCGGTGGTGCTCGGCCCCAGTGACGCGCTGATCCTCATGACCGACGGTGTCTCGTTGCCCTTGGGCGACGGCATGGGCGAGGTCGGCCGTTACCTGGCCGAGGCATGGGCCGGTGCGCCCGACCTGTTGTCCTTCGCCACCCACGTGCAGTTCCAGCGACGCTCGTTCGATGACGACCGCACCGTGGTGGCCGTGTGGGTGACGGGCCTATCCCAGCCGTGAGCGAGCCGACCCCCGAAACCACTGCAGACGGCGAAGCCACCGATACCGCCGAAGCCATCGATGCCACTGCCAGCAGGGCGACAGAGCAGGGCGCGCTCATCCCTGTGATCGATCTTTCCGAACTCGGCATCGAGGGCCCGGTCGGGAGCGGCGGCGAGGGCACCGTGTACCTGCTCAACAGCCCCTCCGGTTCGGTGTTCAAGCGCTACCACGTCGACTCCGTCGACTACCGGGCCCTGGCCCGGCTGGTGGCGCACCGCAACGCACTGGCCGAGCGGGACCGCAAGGCCATCGACGCCGTGTGTGCCTGGCCCACCGCCATCGTCACCGAGGGCCCCGATCGCCGCCCGGTCGGCTGCCTCATGAGCGAGGTCCCCGGCGACTTCTACGCCCGCACCACCGTGGGCCGCAACACCCTCATGGAGCTCCAGCACCTCATCTACGCCGAGTCGAAGCGTTCGGCCGTGCACCTGCCCGAGATGTCGATCGAACTCCGGCTGCTGTTGCTGGCCCGCCTGGCCGAGGTCTTCCACCGCCTCCACCGGGCCGGGGTCGTCGTCGGCGATGTGTCCATGAAGAACATCCTGTGGACCAACCGGCCCGAGCCCGCGGTGTTCCTGATCGATGCCGATTCCTTCACACGGGCCCGCAAGCGCGGTGCGCTGCCGCCCAAGCAGACACCCGACTGGACCGATCCGGGCTGGCCCGGCGCCCCCACCGTGGCGTCGGACTCCTACAAGTTCGGGCTGGCCGTGGTGCGTGTCCTCACCGGCGACTATCACGCCGGGCCGGCCCGCTCGCTGCCCGAGGTTCCTGCGCCGGCCGATGGGGTGCAGTTGCGCGCCCTGCTCGACCGGTGCCTGTCGCGCACCGGCCGTCCGTCACCGGCGGAATGGCTGGTGGCCCTGGGCGGCACCGCCCGTCGCCACGCGTCGTTGACCGCCGAGGAACGGCGCCTCCTGTACCGCCGCCAAGCGCTGAGCCGTCTTGCGGCGGCGGCGCCCATCACCCTCACCGTCGAGCGCAGCATCGGCACCGCGGCCATGGCCCTCTACTGGCCCGAGAGCACACTCATCGACGGCGCTCGCATCGAGACCGATGGCCCCAGCCGGCGAGTGGTGGACGTGGCCCGCAGCACCCGACCGGTACGCCTCACCCTCGACGCCGAGGCCACCTCGGTGCGCGTCCTGCCGCTCGCCAACGCGGCACTGGGCCGTCAGCCCGAACTCGACGACGCCTGCGCGATCACCGTGCGCCTACGGCGCGACAGCCGGCGCTGACGCCGGGTCGGTGCACAGCGCCGGTGCCGGCGTCGCTCAGAGGAGGGGACGGGCGTCGGGGGTGATGGGTGCGGGCAGCGCGGTGGCGCCCATCAGGAACTCATCCACCGCAGCGGCACAGGAGCGGCCTTCGGCGATGGCCCACACGATGAGGCTCTGGCCCCGGCCCATGTCGCCGGCCACGAACACGTTGTCGAGGTTGGTGCGGAACCGGCCATCGCGGGCCACATTCGAGCGCGGGTCGTAGCTGACACCCAACTGGTCGAGGAGGCCGTCGTGCTGGGGCCCGAGGAATCCCATGGCCAGCAGCACCAGCTCGCAGGGGATCTCGAAGTCGGTGCCTTGGACCTTCTCGAAGCGACCGTCGACCATCTCGACCTCGTGGCCGATGAGGGCCCGCACGTTGCCGGCCTCGTCGCCGTCGAAGCGCTCGGTGTTCACCGCGTAGACGCGCTCGACGCCTTCCTCGTGCGCCGAGGCCACCCGGTAGATCATCGGGTAGGTCGGCCACGGGTTGGCGGCGGGACGTTCCTCGGGAGGCCGGGGCAGGATCTCCAGTTGGTGCACCGATGCGGCCCCCTGGCGGATCGAGGTGCCGAGGCAGTCGGCCCCGGTATCGCCGCCGCCGATGATCACCACGTTCTTGCCCTTGGCTGTGATCGGGGTGGCGTCGACGGCGAGATCGCCCTCCTGCGCCTTGTTGGCCCAGGGCAGGTACTCCATGGCCTGATGGATCCCGCCCAGTTCGCGCCCGGGAACCGGCAGATCACGCCAGGCCGTGGCGCCGCCCGCCAGCACGACGGCGTCGTAGCCTTGCAACTCGCTCACGGGCACGCCGTCGGGGGCACCCACGTTGGCGCTGGTGCGGAACTCGGTGCCCTCGGCCCGCATCTGCTCCAGCCGCCGGTCGAGGTGTCGCTTCTCCATCTTGAACTCGGGGATGCCGTAGCGGAGCAGGCCCCCCAGGCGATCGGCGCGCTCGTAGACGACCACGTCGTGGCCGGCGCGGCTCAACTGCTGCGCGGCGGCCAGGCCGGCAGGGCCCGAGCCGATCACGGCCACCCGCTTCCCGGTGCGCTGGGCCGGTACGACGGGAGTGACCCAGCCCTCCTCCCAGGCACGGTCGATGATCTCGACCTCGACCTGCTTGATGGTCACAGGGTCCTGGTTGATGCCCAACACGCAGGCGGCCTCACAGGGGGCAGGGCACAGGCGGCCCGTGAACTCGGGGAAGTTGTTGGTGGCGTGGAGGCGCTCGATCGCATCGCGCCACAGGCCCCGGTACACCAGGTCGTTCCAGTCGGGGATGATGTTGCCCAGCGGGCACCCGTTGTTGCAGAAGGGGATGCCGCAATCCATGCAACGCGAAGCCTGCGCCCGCAGGTCGCCCTCCGGAAAGTCCTCGTACACCTCCTGCCAGTCGAGGATGCGAACCGGCACCGGCCGGCGCGTCGGGCCCTTGCGGCCGTGCTTGAGGAAGCCTTGGATGTCACCCATTGGTCGTCGTCTCTCTGCTCGTGCGTCCGGTGCTCACCCGTGGGCCGAGGCCATGATGGCTTCGTCCACGTCGCGGCCGGTCTCCTCGGCGATCTGGATGGCCTGCAGGACCCGCTTGAAGTCCTTGGGGAACACCTTCTTGAACTTTCGTACCTCCCGGTGCCAGTCGGCCAGGATC
>JANMIX010000180.1:0-2915 GCA_031376015.1 Acidimicrobiia bacterium
GCCCGGCGGCTCGTCCATCTGGCCGAACACCAGGGCGGCCTTGTCGAGCACGCGGGTGACGCCGTCACCCATGATCGTCGAAGTCGACGCCAGCGGGTCCACGGCCGGGTAGATGCCCAGCGCCGCGATCTGACGGGAGAGTTCCGTGGTGGCGTCGAGGTGCGTGAAGGTGGTGAAGGGCGCCGGGTCGGTGTAGTCGTCGGCAGGCACGTACACGGCCTGCAGCGAGGTGATGGAGCGGCCCCGGGTGGAGGTGATCCGTTCCTGGAGCTGACCCATCTCGTCGGCCAGGGTGGGCTGGTAGCCCACGGCCGAGGGCATGCGGCCCAGCAGGGTCGACACCTCGGAACCGGCCTGCACGAAGCGGAAGATGTTGTCGACGAACAGCAGCACGTCCTGGCCGCGGGCATCACGGAAGTACTCGGCCACCGTCAGCGCCGCCAGCGCAACCCTCAGGCGCACACCCGGGGGCTCGTCCATCTGGCCGAACACGAGTGCCGCCTTCTCCAACACGCCCGACTCGCCCATCTCCAGGAACAGGTCGGTGCCCTCGCGGGTGCGCTCGCCCACGCCGGCGAACACCGACACGCCGCCGTGTTGGGAGGCCACCCGGTTGATCATCTCGGTGATGAGCACGGTCTTGCCCACACCGGCCCCACCGAAGAGGCCGATCTTGCCGCCCTGCAGATAGGGGGTGAGGAGGTCGATGACCTTGATGCCGGTCTCGAACATGAGCTTCTTGGGTTCGAGGCTGTCGAAGTCGGGGGCGGGCCGGTGGATGTCCCAGCGGTCGTCGATGTTGGTCAGTTCGGGCACGTCGAGCGGCTCGCCGAGCACGTTGATCACGTGGCCCAACACGCCGTCGCCCACCGGCATCGAAAGGCCACGGCCCAGGTTCTGCACGGGTGCGCCCCGCTTGAGGCCGTCGGTCGGCTTCAGGCAGATGGCCCGGACCCGTCCGTCGCCGATCTGCTGGGCCACCTCGGCGGTGACCAGGGTGTCCACGCCTTCCACCGTGATCGTCATGGTGAGGGCGGTGTGGATCTCGGGGAGCGCGCCGCGGGGGAACTCCACGTCGACGACGGGGCCGGCGATGGCGACGACCTTGCCGTCCTTGAGGTCGTGGCCGCCGGTGGCCGGGGTGTTCTCGGTCATGGTCATTACGTGTCCTCGTTGGGGTTCAAGCGGCGTTGGGGCCGAAGAGGTCGTCGCTGTTGAGCAGGTCGGGCAGGAGGTCGTCGTCGCCGGCACCGGCCTGACGGAGGGCCTCGGCGCCGCCGACGATCTCCATGATCTCGGTGGTAATGGCGTCCTGGCGGGCGCGGTTCATGATGCGGGTGAGGTTCTTCTTCAGTTCCTCGGCGTTGTCGGTGGCCGCCTTCATGGCCCGCTGACGAGCGGCGTGCTCGGACGCCGACGCGTCGAGCAGCGCGGCGAAGAGTCGGGCTTCGGCGTAGCGAGGCAGGAGACGTTCGAGGATCACGCCCGGGCCGGGCTCGAACTCGTAGAGGGCACCGCCGTCGCCGTTGTCGATGTCGCTGGTGTCGAGGGGCATGAGCCGCTTGTTGACCACGGCCTGGGCACCGGCGGAGAGGAACTGGGTGTACACGATGTCGACCGCATCGACATCGCCGTTGCTGAAAGCAGCGGAAGCGGCCTGGGCGATCTCGCGGGCCTGCTCGTAGGTGGGCTGGTCGGTCACGCCGAGGAAGCTCCCGGCGATGTCGGCGCCCCGGAACCGGAAGTAGGTCAGGCCCTTCTTCCCCACCACGAACAACTTCACGCGACGCCCCGCGGCCCGATCGGCGGCCATGGCCCGCTCGGCGGTGCGGATCACCGAGGTGTTGTAACCGCCACAGAGGCCGCGGTCGGCGGTGACCACGATGTAACCGACGCCGGTGATGTCGTCCTTCTGGGACAGGAGCGGGTGATCGAGACCGGCGCCACCGGCGGCGAGGTTGCGGATCACCTCGGTGATCTGCTCGCTGTAGGGGCGTGCCGCTGCCACCCGGCCCTGGGCCTTGACGATGCGGGAAGCGGCGATGAGCTCCATCGCCTTGGTGATTTTCTTCGTCGAGTCGACGCTCTTGATGCGCCGCCGCAGGATCCGCTCCTGCCCACCCGCCATCGATCAGCCCTCGGCGGCAGCCGCAGCGGCTGTGGTCTCGAAGGTGGCCTTGAAGGCGTCGATGCCGGAGGCGATCGCGTCGCCCTCGGGCAGCTTGCCGCTGGAACGAATGGCGTCGAGCACATCGCCGTGACGGGTGCGGAAATAGTCGAGCAGTCCGGCCTCGAAGCGCTTCACGTCGGCCACGGGGATCGAGTCGAGGTAGCCGCGGGTGCCGGCGAAGACCACCACCACCTGCTCCTCGACGGGCATGGGGCTGTTGAGGTTCTGCTTGAGCAACTCGGTGAGCCGGTAGCCCCGCTCGAGCTGGGCGGCCGACACACGGTCGAGCTCCGAACCGAAGGTGGCGAAGGCCTCGAGCTCACGGAACTGGGCAAGGTCGAGCTTGAGCGTGCCCGACACGTCCTTCATCGCCTTGATCTGCGCCGCGCTGCCCACGCGGGACACCGAGATGCCCACGTCGACGGCCGGGCGGACGCCGGACTTGAACAGGTTGTCCTGGAGGTACACCTGACCGTCGGTGATCGAGATCACGTTGGTCGGGATGTAGGCGGACACGTCGCCTGCCTTCGTCTCGATCACCGGCAGCGCCGTGAGCGACCCGGCGCCGTTGCCGTCAGACAGCTTCGCGGCTCGCTCGAGGAGGCGGCTGTGCAGGTAGAACACGTCGCCCGGGTAGGCCTCGCGGCCCGGCGGGCGCCGAAGCAGCAGCGACACCTGGCGGTAGGCCTCGGCCTGCTTCGACAGGTCGTCGTAGACGATCAGGCCGTGCTCGCCGTTCTCCATC
>JANMIX010000048.1:0-10224 GCA_031376015.1 Acidimicrobiia bacterium
CAGTGGTCCCACCTCGGCGACGAACGCACCCAAGGCCGCCTCGCGGTCCTCGGGCTTGGCGTTGATGGCCAGCGACGCCCCCGACGCCTGCACGCCGTACGCCGCAAAGCCGTACGTGATCGATCGGGCCAGCAACTCGGCCCCGTCGAGCAGCACCTTGGGGGCCAGCCGGACTACGCCGGCGGCCCGGGGGGCGCCCTCGAGATCCATGACCACGAAGCCGTCGAGCCCTTCGAACTTGGTGACGTTCACCCCCCGATCATGACCGATTCGCGACCCGCGAAGGGTCGCCAGGGGACCGAGAGCGCCACCGACGCTCGGTAGGGTGGGAGCGACATGACCGACGGCGATCCCTTCGAGCCCGGCGACGACATCTTCGCCGGGCTGAACCCCCAGCAGCACGAGGCCGTCACCCACCATCAAGGTCCTCTGCTGGTCGTGGCCGGCGCGGGATCGGGCAAGACCCGGGTGCTCACGCATCGCATCGCCCATCTCATCCGGGACCATCAGGTCAGCCCGTTCGAGATCCTGGCCATCACCTTCACCAACAAGGCGGCGGACGAGATGCGCCATCGCGTCGGCGGCCTGGTGGGCCCGGTAGCCCAGAAGATGTGGGTGTCCACCTTCCATTCGGCCTGCGTGCGCATCCTGCGCCGAGACGCCGCACGGATGGGCTTCCCCTCCAGCTTCACCATCTACGACCAGGCCGACGCCGTGCGTCTCACCGGGTATGTCGTGCGAGACCTGGGGCTGGACACCAAGCGGTTTCCTCCCCGCACCGTGCACTCGGCCATCAGTGCCGCCAAGAACGACTTCCTCACCGCCGAGCAGTACCGGGAGCGGGCTCAGGTCATCTTCGAACGCAAGATCGCCGACGTGTACGTGGAGTATCAGCAGCGCCTGCAGCGGGCCGGCGCCATGGACTTCGACGACCTGCTGCTGAACACCGCCGTGCTGTTCCGCCGTCATCCCGAGGTGCTCGAGCACTATCAGCGCCGCTTCCGTCATGTGCTGGTCGACGAGTACCAGGACACCAACCAGGTGCAGAACGAGTTGGTGCTGCAGCTGGGGGCCGAGCACCGCAACGTGTGCGTGGTAGGCGACGCCGATCAGTCCATCTACGCCTTCCGTGGCGCCGACATGCGCAACATCCTCGAGTTCGAGCAGGCCTACCCCGACTGCACAGTGATCGTGCTGGCCCAGAACTACCGCTCGACCCAGACGATTCTCGACGCCGCCAACTCGGTCATCGCCCACAACGTGGCCCGCAAGCCCAAGGACCTGTGGACCGACTCGGGTGCCGGCGCCGCCATCATGCGCTACCACGGCGACGACGAGATCGACGAGGCCCAGTTCGTGGCCCAGGAGATCAGCCGCCTGCACGACGATGGCGCCCGCTGGGGCGACCACGCCGTCTTCTACCGCACCAACGCCATGAGCCGGGTGCTCGAGGAGCAGTTGTTCCGCACGGGCGTGCCCTACAAGGTGGTGGGCGGTACCCGCTTCTACGACCGCCGCGAGGTCAAGGACGCCCTGGCCTACCTGCGGGCGGTGATCAACCCGATCGACGAGGTCAACGTGAAGCGGGTGCTCAACGTGCCCAAGCGGGGTATCGGCGACAGCACCGTGGCCCGGCTCGACGTGTGGGCCCAAGGTCGGGACATGTCGTTCATGGACGCGCTGCGCCATGCCGAGGAGGCGGGGGTGAAGGGGCCGGCGGTGCGCGGCATCGCCGACTTCTTGGGGCTGGTCGACGAGCTGGCCGAACGGCGCGGCGACGGCCCCGGTGCGCTCATCGAGACTCTGCTCGATCGGTCCGGCTACCTGGCGGAGTTGCAGGCGGAACGATCGGTCGAGGCCGAGGGCCGGCTCGAGAACCTGGCCGAGCTCATCGGCGTCGCCCGCGACTTCACCGACGTCGACGTGTTCCTGGAGCAGGTCAGCCTGGTGGCCGACACCGACGAACTGCCCGCCGACGCCGACGACTCGACCGTGATCCTCATGACCATCCACGGCGCCAAAGGCCTCGAGTTCGACCACGTGTTCCTGGTGGGCATGGAGGACGGCGTCTTCCCCCACCTGCGTTCTCTCGGCGAACCCCGCGAGCTGGAGGAGGAGCGGCGGCTGGCCTATGTGGGCATCACCCGAGCCCGGCGCCGGCTCTACCTCACCAACGCCTGGAGCCGCATGTTGTGGGGCTCCACCCAGTACAACCCGCCCAGCCGGTTTTTCGACGAGATCCCCGCCAACCTGGTGCAGCACGCCGAGGGCTCGCGTGACACCCGCGCCCGTCGCAGCGGCGCCTACGGCTCCTCGGGCAGCTACGGCGGCGCCGCCAGCGACCGGGGTGAGCGGTGGGCCGGACGGGGCCAGAGCTCGGGCGAACGCAGCGGGCGCAGCGGCCGCGACGAGATCGTGGAGCGAGCCCTGAAGCCGGCCCCTCCCAATCCCAGCGGCGCCGACCAGATCGGCCTGCGGGTCGGCGACGACGTGCGCCACGCCAAGTGGGGTGAAGGGGTGATCCTCGACGTCACCGGCACCGGCGACAAGGCCGAGGCGACCGTGCGCTTCCCCTCGGTCGGCGAGAAGCGTTTGCTGCTGAGCTGGGCTCCTCTGGAGAAGATCTGAAGTGCTGCCGGACCCGTGGGCTCCCGTCAACTGGCGACCACGGACCGCGGCGGTGTAGCCAATCGGGCGATGCAGGTGTTCGACCGGGCCCAGTTGATCGTCAAGCGCGACCACACTCTGGGCACGCTGTTGGAACGCCTCGCCAAGGTGCACGGCAAGAAGCGGCTGGTGGAGGAGGCGGGCGGTGGCCTACGCCTCACCTACGGCCAGGCCGCCAAACGAGTGGCCCGGTGGGCCGGCGGTGTGGCCGCTCGTGTGCAACCGGGCGACCGTGTGGTGGTGGCCACCCCGAACGGCTACGAGGCCCTCCTTCTGTGCCTGGCTGTGTCGCGCGCCGGTGCGCTCCCGGTGCCCGTGAACTCGCAGATGACGACCGACGAGATCAAGCATGTGATCACCGACTGCAATGCCGCCCTGGTGCTGCGCTCGGCCAACGAGGTCGACGGGGCCGAATCGCTGGCCAAGGCGGTGCCCGCCAAGCCTGAGGACATCGCGGCGCTCTTCTACACCTCCGGGACCACCGGGAAGCCCAAGGGTGTCGAACTTACGCACCGCAGCCTGGTGGGCCAGTTCGCGATGGCGGGGGCCCTGCCCGCCGACCGGCTCCTGCGGGGCGAGGCCGTGCTGGCGCTGCCCATGGCCCACATCATGGGGTTCGCCGCCAGCCTGGGCATGGCCTGTGTGGGCATCCCGGTGTACTTCGTGCCCCACTTCCGGCCCACCGACGTGCTCGATGCCATCGAGTCGCGCAAGGCGTCGATCTTCATCGGCGTCCCGACCATGTACCGGATGATGCTCGAGGCCGGTGCCGAGCAACGCAATCTTCGCAGCGTGCACCTGTGGGGCTCGGGCGCCGATGCCATGCCCGCCGAACTGGCGGCCGCTTTCAAGTCGATGGGCTCGACGGCCTCGCTGCCCGTCGTCGGGCCGGTGGGTGAGGCGATGTTCTTCGAGGGGTACGGCATGGTCGAACTCGGCGGCGGCGCGGCAGCCAAGATCAGCCCCCCGCTCATCGACCTGGGTCTGGGTGAGTCACTGGGATTCCCGCTGCCGGGCTACAAGTTCCGCGTGGTCGACGACGACGGCAACGACGTCGGTCCCGGTGTGGTGGGTGAGTTGCTGATCCGGGGACCCGGCGTGACCAAGGGGTACTGGGGCGACGACGCCGCCACCGCCGGGGCGCTGACCGAGGACGGCTGGTTGCGCTCGGGTGACCTGGCCCGTAAGGGGCTGCTGGGCTCGGTGGCCTTCGCCGGCCGCAAGAAGGACGTCATCAAGCACGGCGGGTATTCGGTCTATGCCGTGGAGGTCGAACAGGCGCTCGAGCAGCACCCCGACGTCGTGGAAGCTGCCGTGGTGGCGCTGGTCGACGAACGCAAGGGCGAGGTGCCCGCCGCCGCCGTGCGGCTGCGTGAGGGATCGACGCTGACGCCCGAGGCACTGCTGGCCTGGGCGCACGATCACCTGGCCGACTACAAGGTTCCGGTGCGGGCCCTGATGGTCGACGATCTGCCCCGCACCGGTACCAACAAGGTGCAGCGCCGAGAGGTCATCGGCCTGTTCGACTGACCGAGGCGGCTAGTTGGTGATCTTGATGGTGGTGGTCGTGGAGGTCGACGTGGTCGTCGACACCTCCGGGTGCAGATTCACCAGGACTTCGCCGTCGCGAACGCTGACGGGGTACCCGAAGAGCCCCTCGCCGTTGGCCGGGTAGGTCCGGCCGCTGCAGTCGGTGAAGGTGGCCGCGTCCTTGTCCCACTTCGTGGCGCAACCGTTGACGGCGGCATCGAAGGCTGTCCAGCCCTGTTCGTCACTGTCACCGAGGTGCTGCACCCAGATGGGCCGCGAGAAGCTGGCGGGATCCTGGAACAACAAAGGGGTCCGATCCCGGCGGATCTCCGCAGCCCGGTTGGCCGCCGGGCCGACGTCGAACTCGAGCCGGGAGTTGCCGACCTTCACCTCGTCGCCGCTGGCGTTGGCCAGCAGCACGATGCCGACGAGGACCACCGCGACGACGATCCCGACGATCCCGATGAGGGTGGATCGGCGCGGATCTGACCTGGCAACGGGCACCCCCGTAGTATCGCCCGCCGATAGCTACCCATCCCCAGCCCGGCCCGGGAGGCGCGAGCGCAGTGGATCTTCTCGAGTACCAAGGCAAGCAATTCTTCGCCACGTTCGGCATCCCCGTATCGGCCGGTGAGGCCGTGACCACCGTGGAGGACGCCCTCTCGGTGGCCGAGCGAGTCGGCTACCCGGTGGTGATCAAGGCGCAGGTCCACGTGGGCGGCCGAGGCAAAGCCGGCGGTGTGAAGCTGGCCAACAACGCCGAGGAGTGCCGCGAGCACGCCGGGAACATCCTGGGCCTCGACATCAAGGGCCATGTGGTCCAGGTCGTGTGGGTGGAGGTCGCCAGCGACATCGCCGAGGAGTACTACGCCAGCTTCACCCTCGACCGTGCGGCGAAGAAGCACCTCGGCATGCTCTCGGCCCAGGGCGGCGTGGAGATCGAGACCGTGGCCGAGGAGAACCCCGACGCCATCGCCAAGATCTGGATCGACCCTGTGGACGGGCTCAGCGAGGCCGCCTGCCGGGCCTGGGTGGAAGCGGCGCAGCTCAACCCGGCCGCCAACGACGGTGCGGTCGACATCCTCTTGAAGCTGTACCGGGCCTACACCGAGGGCGACGCCGACCTGGCGGAGATCAACCCGTTGATCCTCAAGCCCACCGGCGAAGTGCACGCCCTCGACGCCAAGGTGACCCTCGACGCCAACGCCGTGTTCCGTCACCCCGACTACGAGCAGTACGACGCCACCCAGCCCCGCGACGAGCGCGAAGAGGCGGCGCACGCCAAGGGTCTGCAGTACGTGGGCCTCGACGGGTTCGTCGGCGTGATCGCCAACGGTGCCGGTCTGGCCATGTCCACGGTGGACATCGTCAACCAGGTGGGCGGCAAGCCTGCCAACTTCCTGGACATCGGCGGCGGCGCCAACGCCGATGTGATGGCCGGCGCGCTGGAGGTCATCAACAACGACCCCAACGTGCGCTCCATCTTCATCAACATCTTCGGTGGCATCACCAAGGGTGAAGAGGTGGCCAACGGCATCGTCGCTGCCCTGGGCCGGGTGCAGATCGACTCGCCCATCGTGATCCGCCTCGACGGCACCAACGCCGAGTTGGGCCGCGAGATCCTCCAACCGCACCTGTCCGACAAGTTGCAGCTGCAGCCGACCATGCTCGAAGCGGCACGCGCCGTCGTCGAGCTCGCAGGAAAGGCCTGAACCGTGGCGATCTTCGTCGACGAGAACACCAAGGTCATCTACCAGGGACTCACCGGGTCGCAGGGCCGCTTCTACGGCCTGCTGAACCGCGAATACGGCACCCAGGTGGTGGCCGGAACCAACCCCAAGCAGGCCGGCACCGACATCGAAGGCATCCCTGTGTTCGCCACGGTGGCCGACGCGGTGGAGGCCACCGATGCCACCGCCTCGTGCATCTTCATCCCCGCCCCCGGCGTGCGTGACGCGGTGATGGAGGCGGCCGAGGGAGGCGTCACCTTCATCGTGTGCATCACCGAAGGCGTGCCGGCCCAAGACGAGGCGTTCTTCTACAACGACCTCAAGCGCCGATTCCCCGAGGTGCAACTGCTCGGCCCCAACTGTCCCGGCATCATCAGCCCCGGGAAGTGCAACATCGGCATCACCGCCGGCCACATCGCCATGGAGCCCCAGGCCGGTCAGCCGACCGTCGGCATCGTGAGCCGGTCCGGCACCCTCACCTACCAGGCCCTGTATGAGCTGAAGCTCAAGGGCATCGGCGTGTCGACGTGCGTGGGTATCGGTGGCGATCCCGTTCCGGGCACCACGTTCATCGACTGCCTCCAGCGCTTCGAGGCCGATCCCGAGACCCACGCGGTGATGATGATCGGCGAGATCGGCGGCTCGGCCGAAGAGGAAGCCGCCGAGTTCATCAAGACCCAGATGTCCAAGCCCGTCTCGGCCTACATCGCCGGCGTCACCGCCCCTGCCGGCAAGAAGATGGGCCATGCCGGCGCCATCGTGTCGGGCGGCAAGGGCACGGCGGCGGCCAAGATGGACGCCCTGCGCGATGCCGGCGCCAAAGTGGGTCACAACCCCACCGAAGCTGGCGAACTGATGGCCGAGATCGTCAAGGGCCTCAAGGGCTGAGCCTGATCGGGTCGCGACCTCCGCAGCCGGCCGCGGGTGCGTAGCCTCACGAGAGTGCATCGGCGGGGATTTCAGATCAGTTCCGGAGCGCCGGCGTTGCTGCTCGTGGGCCTGCTGCTCGCCGGTGCGTGTTCGGGCACCGGCGCGTCGAAGGTCTCGCCGACAACCACTTCGCCGGCGACGTCATCCGCCACGACCCTGGTGCGGCCGAGTTCGTCGACCACCACCACGACGATTGCGACGACGACCACGACCACGACCACGACGACACCCTCTTCCTGGCCCGCGCCGGTGAGGGACGGCGTGGCCCGAGCCGTGCTGACCCGGCGGGGTTTCGTGCTGCCGGTGCTGGCCGACCTCGGCGGGGGCCGTTACCGGGTCCTGGACCCCTGCGAGCGGACCGTGATCACGACTGGGACGCCGCTGTCGGGCGCGCATGTCGTGCTCGACCCGGGTCACGGCGGCCGTGACAGCGGCGCCATCGGTCCCTCCGGGCTGAAAGAGAAGGTGGTCAACGCCATCGTGGCCCGCAAGGTGAAGACGCTGCTGGAGGCCACTGGCGCCACCGTCGTGCTGGCCGCCACCAACGACCAGGAGACGACGCTGGCCGTGCGCGCCCGTGTCGCCACTGCCCTGAGGCCGCTGGCCTTCGTGTCGATTCACCACAACGCCGAGCCCGATGGACCGAGCGCCGGGCCGGGGGCAGAGACCTACTACCAGATCTCCAGTTCCGCCTCGAAGCGGCTCGCGGGCCTGCTCTGGGAAGAGGAGATGGCGGCATTCTCCAGGTTCTCGGCGCGGTGGACCGCGGATCGCGACCACGGGGCCAAGTACCGGAAGGGCAGCCGCGGCGACTACTACGCCATCCTGCGCCTCAGCGCCGGGGTGACGACCGCCTTGAGCGAGGCGGCCTACATCACCAACCCCACCGAGGAGGCACTCCTGCGGCGCGACGACTTCCTGTCGGCGGAGGCGGCCGCCATCGTGCGGGCGATCGAGCGGCTGGTCCGCACCCGCGATGCCGGGTCGGGCTTCACCGTGCCCTACCCGCGCACCCAACCCGCCGGTGGGGGTGGCACCGCCGATGTGTGTGTCGGTGGCGAGACCCTCTGAAGGACGGCCACCCACCACCCCTGGGGTAGGTTGCTCGGGTGCAGATCGCCGCACTGGCATCGGGTGGTGGGACCATCCTCGAAGCGATCCTGGCTGCGGGAATCGACGTGAAGATCGTGGTCGTCGACCGGCCCTGCGCGGCCATCGACGTCGCCGAACGTCACGGCGTGACCGCCCTGGTCGTCGCCCGCGAATCCTTCGGTGCTGACTTCGACCGGCTGGCCTACACCCACCGGGTGGTCGACACGCTCGAACCGTTGGCTATCGACCTGGTGGTCATGGCCGGCTTCATGACCGTGTTGGACAAGCCCGTGTTCGACCGTTGGGAGGGCCGCGTGCTCAACACCCACCCGGCCTTGCTGCCCAGCTTCAAGGGGGCACACGCCGTGCGCGACGCCCTGGCCTTCGGCGTGAAGGTCACGGGCTGCACCGTGCATGTGGCCACCGCCGAGGTCGACGACGGACCCATCCTGGCCCAGGCCGTGGTGCCGGTCCTCGACGGTGACGACGAGGCGAGCCTGCACGAACGAATCAAGGCGGTGGAGCGCCAGCTCTACCCCGACACCATCCGATCCATCATCGAACGGGGAAGCGTGCAGTGAGGGCACTCATCAGCGTCTACGACAAGACGGGCATCGTCGCCTTCGCCACCGGTCTGCACGACCACGGGATTTCGCTGGTCTCCTCCGGCGGGACGGCGACGGCACTGCGCGACGCCGGCCTCGAGGTCACCGACACAGCCGAGCTCACGGGCTTTCCCGCCATCCTCGGGCACCGTGTCATGACCCTGCACCCCAAGGTGCACGGCGGGATCCTCGCCGACCCGTCGAACGCCGAACACCAGCGCGACATGGCCGAGCACGGGATCGAGCCGTTCGACCTGGTGGTGGTGAACCTCTATCCCTTCGGCGCCGATCTGAGTTCCTTCGCCCACGGCGGCTCGGGTCCCGAGGACCTGATCGACATCGGCGGGCCCGCCATGATCCGCGCCGCCGCCAAGAACCACGGCTCGGTGGCGGTGGTGACCGACCCGGCCGACTACGACACGATCCTGGCCGAACTCGCCGGCACCGGCGCCCTGTCCGGTGAAACCCGTCGCGGCCTGGCCCGCAAGGCGTTCGCCCTCACCGCCGCCTACGACGCCGCCATCGTCGGCTACTTCGACGGCGAGGAGGCGTTCCCCGACACGCTGCACCTGTCGTACCGCAAGGTCGACCTGGCGTTGCGCTACGGCGAGAACCCCCACCAGCGCGCCGCGCTGTACCGGGGGGCGGGGGCCGAACCCTGGTGGGATCGGATGACCCTGCACGCGGGCATGGCCCTGTCGTACCTGAACCTCTACGACGCCGACGCGGCCTGGCTCCTGGCCCACGACATGGACCCGACCGGCGAACGCGCGGCGGTGGCCATCATCAAGCACGCCAACCCCTGCGGGGCGGCCGTGTCCGGCAATCTCGCCGACGCCTATCAGCGGGCGTTCGAGTGCGACGAGCGCTCGGCATTCGGGGGCATCGTGGCGGTCAACCGGCCGATCGACGCGGCCACGGTGGAGCGCATGGTCGCCGCCGCCCAGGCCGACGTGGTGATCGCCCCGGGCTACGAACCGGGGGTCGTGGAGGCGCTGGTGAAGAAGCGCAAGAACACCCGCCTGATCGAGGCTCCGGCGCCGACGTCCGACATCCGCCACCTGCGCCCGGTCACCGGCGGTCTGCTGGTGCAGGACCCGCACCACTTTGCCGCCGAACGCTCCACCTGGAAGACGGTGACGCGCCGCCAGCCCACCGACGTCGAACTGGACGACGCCGAATTGGCGTTCCGCATCTGTGGCTACGTGAAGTCGAACAGCATTGTGTTGGTCCGCGACGGCGTGGCCTGGGGCATCGGGGCCGGCCAGCAGAACCGGGTCGAGGCCGGCCAGATCGCCGCCCAGAAGGCCGCCGGACGGGCCGCAGGGGGTGCCTGCGCGTCGGATGCGTTCTACCCGTTCCCCGACGGCATCGAGGCGGCGGCTGCGGCAGGGGTGGCGGTGATCATCCAGCCCGGCGGGTCGGTGCGCGACGAGGAGAACATCGCCCGTGCCGACGAGCTGGGCGTGTCGATGGTGTTCACCGGCGAGCGGCATTTCCTGCACTGATCGCGCGCCGGTCGCTGAACGAGCCGCCCACCACCCTCGTGAGCCTGGTACGTGGGGTGGTCTGAAAGACTCGGCAACGATGACCGCGACGATCCTCGACGGCGAAGCCCTCGCCACCCGTATCAAGACCGAACTCGCCGGCCGGGTTGCCGAGCTGGCCGC
>JANMIX010000054.1:0-1631 GCA_031376015.1 Acidimicrobiia bacterium
CCGTTCTTCACGGCCTCGGCAATGGCAATGCTCGTCGCAGAAGGGCTCCCCGAGTTGAAGTTGGAGGGCATGAAGGGCACGCCTGCCAAGGCGCCGGCATCGGCCTGCCGCTGCGCCTTCTGGCCCGTGTACCACCAGTTCCACACATCGACTCCGAAGCCCGCCATTCCGATGAGCACGATGATCATCAGGGCGAACCACGGCAGCACGAACCCCCCGCTGTCGCGCGAGCAGCGGCGCGGTTCGGACGCGCCGGGGGGGGATGAGGTGCCTGTCTTTGATGAGTTGCCCGTCTGTTCAGTGGCGGCGTGAGTCATGGGTGATCCTTCAGCAACCGGAGGACGGCAGGGGCTCGAGCTGGGACACGGAATGCTCGTTGACCAACGACGAGGTGCCGGTGAAGTTGGCCAGCACGTTGGACACGAAGCGGTGCCGGGTCGAGACGAGGACACCGATCAGGTCGAGACCGGGCAAACAGGCATCCGGCGCGAGCCAGCCCGGGCTCGTCGGGTCGAGAACGAAGGTGTTGGATCCGCTGTTCCAGGTGTAGCGGTAACACGCGGTCGAGCAGGTCGCCGTGGTGTGATCCTGCGTGAAGCCGTTGCTGTCGGCCTTGTAGATCCACAGGGTCAGCGGATCGTCCTGGCTGATGAGACCCTGCAGATCGGCCTGGACCCGCACGCGAATCTGATCTGCGACACCGGCTTTGCTGGCCGCAGGGGCGTAGAGGACCGCGCCCATACGGGATCCCTCACGGGCGGCGGAGGAGGTGGTGGCGGCGGCCGACATGTAGAGGCCGTATTCGATGGTGGCGAACACGACAAGCATCGCCAGCGGCAAGATGAAGGCCGCTTCGACGAGCACCGCGCCCCGGTCATTGCCGCGCCGGAGTCGTCGAAGAACACGCCGCATCAGTTCGGTCCTTCCACGGTGAGGCAACCCGTACGGGGCTCGAGGCGCATCGACGCGGTTTCCACGATCGAGTTGATCGGCAGCGACACCGGCGCGGCGATGGCTGTGTGCCGCATACGCAGGAGCACGCCCACCGAATCGAGGGTGGCACCGCACGCGTCGGGGAGCGCCCACCCGGGGGAGGCGCCACTGCGCACGAAGGCAGCGGTCCCGGCGTTCCACGTGTACAGATAGCAGTTGCTGCCACAGCTCGTGGTGTTGCCCGACGGCGGGAGGCTGTTGGTCGACCCAGGGGCCACGTAGTAGATCCACAGGTCGACGGGCGTGTCCGTGGTGCCCCGGTTCTTGAGTTCGACGCTGACGGAGGAGGCGACGGAGTCGACGACTGCGGCCTGCTGGGCCGCTCGCACCGGTCCGACGGCGTAGTTCATGGTGTCGCCGTAGGCGGCGGCAGCGACACGGGCCCCGGCGCGGGTGGCGGACACGGCAACTGCGCCGGAGCGGAACAGGAAGCCCACCTCGATGATGCCGAACAAGAGAATCAATACCACGGGAAGCACAAATGCCGCCTCGATGAGCGCGGTGCCGCGGTCGTCCTCGCGCCGATTTCCCGACATCATCCGTCTCCCGTTTCGTGCACCACGATCACGCTGACGCACCGCGGGTCAACAGTACGGGCTGCTCACAGCGGTGGAACAGGGCCGAATGGACCATTGCGG
>JANMIX010000071.1:0-5966 GCA_031376015.1 Acidimicrobiia bacterium
GCCACTGCGAGGGGTCGTGGCGTCCCCGGACCCGCTGGCCGACGTAGCGGATTCGCTCGGCCATGAAGGCCTGGCGCAGGTCGTCACGGAACCGCTTCCAGAGCCGGTTGCCGCGAACAGTCCCGATGGGACCGTCGTCAGATGAGATCGGCAAAGCTCACCTCCAGGCGCCGGAAGATGAGCAGGCCGAAGAAGAGGGCGATCCCCGCGCTGAGGGCGGCCGGCCCGAGCAGGTGCCACTGGGGCGCCAGCCCGTAGAGCACGACACGTCGGTAGCCCTCCATGACCGGACCCAGCGGGTTCACGCAGCTGTAGAAGACCTGCCAGTCCTTGGGGATGAGCCGGTCGAGTGGGAGCGCGATGGGGTTCAGGAAGAGCCCCGCGGGCAGCACGACGGGCAGCACATGGCGGATATCTCGTACGTGGACCACCAGCGCACTGATGACGAGGGTCACCGCGGTGGTGAACATGAGTTGGATCACCCACAGCACCGGCATCCACACCACGGTGCTCCTCGGCATGGTGCCCGTCACGATGAACATGAACACCAGCGCGAGTGAGCCGATGAGCGTGTCCACGATGGCAACCCCGATGGCGGCCAGGGGGAACACCTCGCGAGGGCAGTACACCTTGTTCAGCAGGGCGACGTTGTTGAACAGCGAGAGACCGCCGTTGGAGACCGCCGAGGAGAACAGACTCCAGGGCAGGAGCCCGAGAAAGGCGAAGAGCACGTAGGGGGTCCCGCCGGTCTCGACCGCAGCGCCTCGACGGAACACGGTGAAGGCAAAGACCAACGAGACCGGTTGCGCCAGCGACCAGGCGAAGCCGAGAAAGGCCTGCTTGTAGCGGATGCGGAACTCGCGCTCGACCAGGGTCGCCAACAACTCGCCATGCGCCCACACCTCCTTGAGGGAGCGCAGCACGCTGTAGCGGGGCTTGTAGCGAAGTTCGGCGGGGGGCGCGTCAGGGATCGCGGTGAGTTCACGCATGGGATCGGAGTGGGTGTCGGCTCGGAAACGACATGATCGGGTGCCGTTATCGGCACCCGATCACGGATCGTAGACGTTGTACGTCAGAAACCCCGACGCAGCCCCAATACCGCAAGAGGCGTCTTGACCAGAATCATGGCGTCCAGAGCCGGCGAGACCCGCCGGACGTAGTCGAGGTCGACCTGTACGAACTTGCACATCGGCTCATCGGAGCCACGGGCCGAGACCTGCCACAGGCCCGTGAGGCCGGGTCGCACGAAATGCCGGCAGTGATCCAGCTCGCCGTAGCGGCTCACGATGAAGGGCAGTTCGGGGCGGGGGCCCACCAGGCTCATGTCGCCCTTGAGGACGTTGAAAAGCTGGGGCAGCTCGTCGAGGCTCCACTTGCGCAGGAACCGGCCGGCGGCAGTGACCCGAGGATCACCCGGGTGCTTGTGCGTGTAGCGCCGGTCCTCGCCGACCAAGCGGATCTGGTTCATTCGCCGGTCGTCGAGCATCGTGCGGAACTTGTAGACGGTGAAGGCCGCTCCGTTGAGGCCGACCCGCTGCTGCTTGAAGAGCACGCCTTTGCCCATGGTGAGGCGAATCGCCAGGGCGCAGGCACCCATGACGGGCAGCGTCATCAGCACCACCACCAGCGCCACGGTGCGGTCGATCGCCGGCTTCACGAAACGCACATATGTGCCCGAAGGTGGATCGACCTCAAGCGCAGCAAGGCGGAGGAGGGCGTCGATACCCACCTCGTCCATTGCCCCGGCTCGCAGGTCGATGACCCCCGCCTCCACCGCTTCCGTTCTCATCGCTTCCATGTTCTTGTCGTCCTCCGCCTTGCTTCCGCCCAGAAGCGAACGATTGTTCGCCCGGAGAGGGAACCCGTCAAGCTTGCGAGCGCCGTTCCGCCGAACCGCACGTTCCCTCGTCCGCTGGCATTCTCGCCTGCTCACCCACAGTGGCGCTAGTGCTTGAAGCGAATTTGGTCCGAATGACTCACTGGGTTCCTCCGTGGTACCTACCTCGGACCACCCACTCGTGGGGCGGACCGCTCACACAGGGGTCATCTAGGGGCATCCTGCCCTCCGGCGAAGGGTCCGCCGCCACGTTTCCTTCGCCACGAAGTACAAGAAGGTCGAGTTGGTCGTGAGATACCTCTTCCACAATCGGCCGGGTTCCTGAATAAGGCGGTGCAGCCACTCGAGGCCGGCCTTCTGCATCCACGGGGCCGGTGGCTTGACCACTTCCGCGAGATAGTCGAACGCAGCGCCGACAGCCACCATAACGGCCGGAACAGCACCAATGTGCGCGGCCACCCAGCGCTCCTGCCGGGGACAGCCCCGGCCGACGAACACGATCCGAGCCTGGCTGGCACGAATGCTGGCCACATCAGCGGCGTCCTCCTCGGCGGATGCCTCGCGGAACCGGTCGGGTTGGACACCCACGACGTCGATTGTGGGCCACCGTTCCCGGAGCCTGGTGTTGAGGCGCTCGCAGGTGAGGGCTGAACTCCCGAAGAGGTAGATCGGCACCCCGTTGCGGGCGGCCTCCTCGCAGACCAGTTCCATCAATCTCGGTCCGTAGACGCGGTCGCGCAGCGTGGTGCCGCAGAAGTGATTCAGTGCCCAGCGCACCGGCTGACCGTCGGGCGTCACGAGATCCAGGGAGTTCACGACGGCTCTGAAGTCGTGGTCCCTTGCGGCCAGCATCAGGCCGTGGACCGCCAAGGCGGTGACGCCGAAGGAACGTGGCTCCCCTGCGGCGCTCATCACGGCCTCGACCGCCTGGGAGTAGTCGCAGGGCGTGACCAGCGTGTTGAACAGAGCCAGTCGTTCGGGCAGGTTCGAGCTCAGGGGGTCCACCGTTGTGCGCCGTCGCGAATGATGGACTCGAGGATGGCGGGCACGTCGTTCACTGGCTTCCAGCCCTGGTAGCGGGCCTCGAAGCGGCTGGTGTCGGAGATCCACCAGATGTGGTCACCCAGACGATTTTCCTCCTCGTACTCCCACCGAAGTCGACGTTCGGCAATCTCCTCGGTCAGGCTTATCGCCTCCAGCATCGAGCAGTTGCTGCGTCTGCCTCCGCCCATGTTGTAGGCCTCGCCCCGGCCCGGATCGGCGATGATCCTCATGATCGCCTCGACCAGGTCATCGCAGTGCAGGTTGTCTCGGACCTGTTTCCCCTTGTACCCCAGCACCCGGTACGGCCGGCCGAGGTAGGTGCACTTGGCGAGGTAGGCGAGAAACCCATGGAGTTCCGCTCCGGCGCTGCCCGGGCCGGTGAGGCATCCGCACCGCAGCGCTGTCGTCTGCAGCCCGAAGTAGCGGCCGTACTCCTGGGCATAGAGGTCGCCGGTGGTCTTGGAGACGCCGAAAAGGCTGTGTGTGGTGTCATCCAGCGACATCGATTCGTCGAATCCGAGCCTCGCCCACCGGTGTGACGGATCGAGCTCCCACCTGGTGGCGTGCTCGACGAGGGGGAGGGTATTCGGGTGGTCGCCGTAGACCTTGTTGGTGGAGAGATGGACGAACACCGCACCCGGGGCGTATCGACGGGTGCACTCGAGCATTACCAGTGTTCCCCGGGCGTTCACCTCGAAGTCGGTGAAAGGATCGCGTGCCGCCCAGTCGTGGGATGGCTGGGCCGCGGCATGCACGATCACGTCGATACGGTCGCCGTAGAGGCGGAACAGTTCGCTGACCGACGCCTCGTCGCGGATGTCGACCGGGCGCAACTGGAAATTGGGCAGTTCTTCGCCGAGGGAGTGGCTTACCGCCCAGGTCGAAGCTTCGGGTCCGAAAAAGCGTGCTCGGAGATCGTTGTCGACGCCGATGACCAGGGAAGCCTCTTGCGACAGTCGCCGGCACGCGGCGGAACCCACCAGTCCTCCACACCCAGTCACGATCGCAACATCCACGGTCCGAGTTCGCCGTCCTTCCTAAGGCTGGGTCCGCGTTACGGACAATGACCCCACTTGCAGCCCTGTCACAGCCTAACTGAGAGCGTCGGAGGCTCCCGAAGCACCGAAGACGGTACCGACTCCGCCGCGGTTCGCCGCGTGCGAGATGCGCGGGGTGTGATTCCCCTCGTCCCTGGTGTGGTCGTTACAGTGTGCGACGGTCCCGACCGATACAGAACGGGTAATTCGCTTGCGGCGCAAGCTTTGCGCGCTGCCGCGCGAGAGAACGGAAGAAACAGCGACGTGAACACCATCACCCGGGGCGACTCTCTGAGCAATCGAGAGGCGCCCGGCATCCTCGAATCGATGTGGCGGTTCAAGTTCCTCGTGTTGGTCCTCGTGCTGCTATTCGGGGCTGCGGGCTTCGCGCTCGGCAGCCGCAAGCCGAGCGACTACAACACCAGCGCCACGATCGCCCTCGTCGACCCGAAGTCGACCGGCAGCGCCGACACCAGCCTGACCCGGTATGCCGCTGAACAGGCCAACGTGGCCACAAGTGACGAGGTCCTGGCGATCGCGGCCAAGAAGCTCGGAACCACGGTGGAAGCGCTCCAGGCCAGAGTCAGCTCATCCTCGTCGATCACCGAGACGGTGATCGGTGTCACGGCCACGGCGAGTAGCCCGGAGGCGGCCAAGGCCCGTGTCGACGCCGTAGTGGACGCGTTCACCACGGTGCTGGCCCAGCGCAGCGCCAAGCGTCTCAGCGACCAGGCGACCGCACTGCAGAAGCTGATCGACGACCTGAACACCCGTGTTGCCAAGATCGATCCGAAGGTGCCCAACGCGGCGCTCGTGGCCAACTCGCTTGCCAACGCCAGCACCCAGTTGCTGTTGCGCAAGGCCGACCTGCAGACCGAGGCCGCCCGCTTCGGTTCGGGCGTTGCCTACGCCGAGGCGGCTTCGCTTCCCACCACGGCCTCGTCCACCAAGAAGGAGGCGGCGCTCGATGCCACGGTCGGCATCCTGCTCGGTCTCCTCCTGGGTGGGGCCCTGGCCTGGACGGCCACCGACCGCCGGCGGACCGCAGATGACGCGCTCGACGCCGAAAGCCTGCTCGGAGTGCCGTTGTTGGGCGAAGTCCCCGACCTGAAGGGCTCCGGCGAAGCCGCCTCCCTGCGGGACCTCGAGGCGATGCCGGCGGTCGCGTACGAATTCGTTGCCGCGGGCCTGCACGATCCCGGCGTGCTGTTGGTCGCCGGTGCCGAACGGGGAGCAGGGACGACGGTGTCCGCGCTCAACCTCGCCGTCGCCGCTGCCCGTGCCGGACGGCGGGTCGTGGTGATCGATGCCGACAACGATGCTCAGTCCTTGACCAAGGCTGTGGGCATCGGGGAAGGCCGGATCGGGCTCTCCGACGTGGCTGCACGCCGGGCCGATCTGGATGCGGCAACCACGACCGTGTCGCTCGGGTCGACCTCGATGTCGGTCATCCCGGCCGGCAATGCCGAGCCCGACGCGGCCAGCTTGTTCCGGGCCCGCTCGATGGGTGACGCCCTTACCGAACTCCGGAACCGTTACGACCTGGTGATCATCGACTGCCCACCCATGGCCACCGACCCCGAGGCGGCGTCGCTCGCTCGCCACGTGGACGGTCTGCTGCTCGTGGTCAGCCGTCGCACGAGGGTTCGGATCCTCGAGCGGGTCCGTCAGCGGATGAGCGTCCTTTCGACGCCGATGCTGGGGTACGTGTTCACCCGCGGGCGGCGTGTCGGCTACGTCGGTAGTGGACGCCAGAGCGTCCGCAGCGGCTGACGTTCACATGACTTCCGCGCCGAGCGGGAGCGGCGCAGCGGAGCCCGAGGCAGGCTCCCGTGTCGTGCTGGGTCGCCGCGCCGGTGGTGCGGTGTTCACCCAGTTCCTGAACGCCGGCGGCAGCCTCGTGCTGCAGGTGGTGGCGGCTCGGACACTGGGCAAGATCGGTTTCGCCGACTTCGCTGTGTGCGTGGCCACGCTGGCTCTCGTCAACACGTTCCACACCGGATGGGTGGGCGACGGCCTGACGGTGCTCGACCGGCACGATCGGGCGA
>JANMIX010000125.1:0-8209 GCA_031376015.1 Acidimicrobiia bacterium
CGGGCGCGCCGGTCAGGCGGACATGGCCGAGGGGGAGTGTCCGGTCCACGCCGGCCTCGGTGACCACCTCGACGCCGTCGTCGCCGGTTCGCACCGTGAACACCGCGGTGGTGCCGTTCAGGAGGGCGGGGATCACCAGCAGTTGGGCCTGGGTGGCACCCAGCACATGCCGGGCGTGGCCGTGCAACGCGTGTCGGCCGTTCTGGTCGGTGGAGGTCACCTCGCTCGGTGCGGAAGCGGAAAGCGGGAAGGCCAGCCCCGCGGCCGCGGGGGTGTCGCCCGAGGCCACCGCGGCGAGCACGTCGGCCCGGGCGCCGGCGGCGGCAAGCGTGCGGACGGCGGCCAGGGCCGAGGCCAACCACGGTCCTGGATACAGGGCCCGGCCCATCTCCTCGGCCACGATCACGGCCTCGACCATGCCCATAGCCAGCCCACCGGCCTCGTCGGGTGCCACCACGCCGAGCGCCCCCAGTGCGGCCAGGCTCGCCCACGGGGCGTCGGGCCGCCAACCGCTGCCGGCCTCGCTGCCCGACCGGCTGTCGGTGCCGCCGGCGACGCTGCGGCGGCCGGGGCCCACCACGCCGCGCACGTAGGGCGAAATCGGTGCCTGCTCGGCCAGGACACGGCGCACGGTGGCCTGGAGCGCCAGTTGCTGTTCGTCGAGCTCGAGATCCACGCGTGCTCCTATTACGCCCGGGGGAGCCCGAGGACACGTTGGGCGGTGACGTTCTTGTTCACCTGGGTGGTGCCGCCGGCGATGGTGAGCGAGCGTGAGGTGCAGCGCGAGGTCGCCCATCGCCCGTTGGCCCCCCACGGGCCCAGCACGTCGTAGCCCAGGGCGGAGACGGCTTGGTCGAGTTCGCCCCACACGGTTTTGGCCAGGCTGGCCTGCCCCGAAGGGTCCTTGCCCGCCAGGATCATCGAAATGGTGCGCTGGCACAGCACGGCGAGGAACTGGACCCGGGTCTCCAACTCACCCAGGCGGGCCAGCACCGTGGGGTCCTCCAGCGCCGTGGCACCCCCGGCATCGGCGGCGGCCATGTCGGTGACGAGATCGTCGAGGCGCATCCGGATACCGGCGTAGAGGCGGGCGGCCCCGGCCCGTTCGTGGCTGAGGGTGCTGGTGGCCACCCGCCATCCGCCGTCGAGGGGACCCAGCAGCGCGCTGGCCGGGACGCGCACGTCGTCGAAGAAGACCTCGTTAAACTCGGCGTCGCCGGCCAGGGTGAGCAACGGTCGCACCTCGATGCCCGGGGTCCGCATGTCCACGATGAGACAGGAGATGCCCTTGTGCTTGGGAACCTCGGGGTTCGTGCGCACGAACAGGGCACACCAGTCGGCGTGATGGGCCATCGAGGTCCACGTCTTCTGCCCGTTGATCACGAAGGTGTCGCCGTCCAGAGTGGCCCGGGTACGCAACGAGGCCAGGTCGGAACCGGCCTCGGGCTCGGACATGCCCTGGCACCAGATGTCATCGGCCCGGCACATGCGCGGCAACAGGATGGCCTTCTGCTCCTCGGTGCCGTACTCCATGATGGCGGGGCCGATGTTGTTGATCCCGATGACGTTCACCGGGGTGGGAACCCCCAGGGTGATCGTGTCCTCGGTGAAGACGAGTTGCTCCATCACCGAGGCGCCCCGGCCCCCGTACTCCACCGGCCACGAGATGGCTCCCCACCCGGCGTCGAACATGGTGGCGTCCCAGCGACGGAGCACGTCGAAGGCGTCGCCGCTGCGTTGACGGGCCGCGGCGCGCACCTCCTCGGTGAGGTTGGCGGTCAACCAGTTACGAAGCTCGCGGCGGAACGATTCGACCGAGGCAGGTAGCGAGAAATCCAACGGGGCCCTCCAGGCGGCGTCCGACGATTCTGACAGCGGTGTCAGGTTTCGGCCAAGCCGGGAGCGGGGCAGTGCCCTCCGAGAGCGGCGGCTAGACAACCGGTATGACGACGGGACGTTTCGATGGCAAGGTCGCGCTCATCACCGGTGCCGGATCCGGCATCGGGCGATCGGTGACCTTGCGCCTGCTGGAGGAGGGGGCACGGGTGCTCGGGGTCGACATCGACGCCGACCGCCTGGCGGAGACGGGCTCGCTGGCCGGGGTCACCGGTGCGCCGGCGGGGTCGTACTCGGGCCGTCAGGTGGACGTGGGCGACCCCGCCAGTTGCGCCGGTGCGGTGGCCGCCGCCGTCGAGCAGTTCGGCCGCCTCGACGTGCTGGGCAACGTGGCCGGTATCGCCCGCGCCGACAACGTGACCGACGTGAGCGTGGAGTCCTACCGCAAGTTGATGGCGGTCAACGTCGACGCCTGCTTCTTCCTGTGCCAGGCCGCCATCCCCCACCTGCTCGAGACCGGGGGCAACATCGTCAACATCGCCTCCAACGCCGGCCTGATGGGGCAGGCCTACACGGTCGTCTACTGCATGACGAAGGGTGCGGTGGTGCAGATGACCCGCGCGCTGGCCATGGAGTTCGTGAAGACGCCCCTGCGCGTCAACGCGATCGCGCCGGGGGGAACCAGCACCAACCTGTCGGCCGGCTTCCAGATCCCCCACGACGCCGACTTCGCGCTCATGCAGCCCTACATGGGTTTCCGCGACATGTCGGACCCCTCCGACATCGCCGCGGTGTTCGCCTTCGTGGCCTCCGACGAAGCGCGGGCCATCCACGGCGCCATCCTCAGTGCCGACAACGGCATCACTGCCGGCTGATCCTCGTGGAAGGGCTCAGGCGCCGATGTGCTCCATGCCCTTCAGGATGGCGGGCATCGCGGCGTCGAGGTCGAGCACGGTGTGCGCCTCGAGTTCGAGGAACTCGCCGAGGGCGAGGCACGTCTCGAGCTCTAGCGCGGTGGCGGCATCGATATCCGCGACCTTGTCGATCGTGACGCCACCGGAGCCATCGGAGTAGATGTACCAACCCAGCCGTTCCGTGCTGGTGTCCTCGGCCATCTTCGCCTCGAGCTTGCCCCAGGTCTGCATCATCCGACCGGCCTGCTCGGGTGAGAGCGGCCGTGACTTCCACGTCGTGCACACGATCATCGTGGCTTCCTTTCTTGGTGGTAGGTGCAGCCTCCACCCGTCTCCCCCCAATCACAATGACCAAAATGGGCGTGGTTCTCTGGTAGGGACCGTGCATGGCCCGCTGATACCGAACGAACGAGGAGGATGCCGTCCGGTCCTTCCCAGCGAACGATCCAGCCGTGGGACTCCAAGGCCTGCACGATGGGACTCGCGGTGAAGGCCAGCACGCAGGTCGTCCCTTCCGCCTCGAATGCCTTGGATGCGGTGCTCGCCACGCCGGGCACCTCGAAGAACTGGTTCTGTTCGTAACCGTCCAGCCGGTAGAGGTCGTTGCGCCCATCGGCCGACACCGCAACGTCGGGGCGCCGGAAGATGACCAACCCGCCGAGGAGATAGTCGTTGCGAAGTTGGCAGTGCGACGGCAGTGCATCGACCGCGCCGACCGGCAGGCTGGCATCCGGTCGCGAGGATTCCAACGCTCGCGGCACGGCGAGGAGTGCGGCGATGACGACGAAGGCAACGGAGCCCACCGCCGCGAGATCCGCTCGGCCCTCGAACCTCCGCCCGCACCCGTCGGGGACGAGTGGTGAGAGGAACAACGCGGCACCCAGGTACAGGAACGGCGCGTTTCGGATGGCAACGACGGCGAGCACCGTGAGCAACAGCACCGGCATCAAAGCATCCATCCGGGTCCACAGCCGCCAGCGCCAGCCCGCGACCAACACGCAGGCGATCACTGCCACCGGGATCGCCCTGTCGCTGGCCTGCCACAGGGGGAACCACTCGGTGATGGTGCGCGACGAGAGTTGTTGGACCTCGCGGGAATAGCCGTAGAGGGACAGGCCATAGGGAGTGCACGCGGTCCCCAGCACCGCCGCCCCGAGCACGGCGACGGCGACCGCAACCCTCGTCCGTGGCCCCGAGTCGCTCTTTCCGGCACCCCGGAGCACGTAGCCCGCGCCCATCGCGGCGACGATGAACACTCCGGCCAGCGCCGCCGAGTGCAGGTTCGTCCAGAGGACCGTCACCGCGCCGACGACGAGCACTCGCCGGAGGCGCGAGCGCCGGGGATCCACTCCCAGCGCCGCCGAGACGGCCCCGATCAACACGACGAAGCAGAGGTAGGACACCATCTGGGGGCGCTCGGTGACCCACGAAGTGAGCAGCAACCCGGCACCGACGGCGGCGACGGACGCGGGCGCCGAGCGGGCCCCATTCCGCTGGGCGACGCATTTGGTCACGAGCACGATGGCGAGGAGCAATACGGGCTTGGTCAGGACCATCGCCCGGAGCCCACCGAGGACATCGAGGGCATGCAGCACGACCGCCCACGCCCAGCCGTTCGACTGCCACGGTCGCCCCGCCTGGGTCCAAGAGAAGGTGTCATGGTGAGGCACGGCGTGGTCGCGCAGGATCCGGGCGCCGGTCGCGGCGTAGATGAACGAATCGCCGTCCTTCACCGGCGCCCACGCCAGAAGGGCAACGGCGCACGCGGTCAGGCTGAAGTTGCGTCCGTCGTGGTTTCGCACGCCCTTTGACCTGGTCGCGTCGGCGTTCAGAAGTCGAGCGCCTCGGCCAAGGGGAAGGGCACCGGGGGCAGGCCTGGCATGGGGTGTTCCCACCACAGGGTCTCCTCCACCCGGCGCAGGATGCGCCATCCTTCGGGCCGGCGAACCAGGCGGTCGTGGTACCAGCCGCCCACGGTGAACAGCCAGGCCCCGCCGTCCACGGTGAGCCGGTTGGGGTTGAGGAACGCCGCCTTGGAGCGAGCCCCGCTGGCATCGAAGGTCACCATCCGGTTGACCACCAGGTGCTGGGTGCAGTCGAACATCGGCAACACCGACGCCAACCACGCGACGACCTCTTCTCGCCCGCCGGCGATGCCGCCCGCCGACCGGTAGTCGAGCACGGCATCGGGAGCGAAGACCGAATCGAGCAGCGCCCAGTCGCGGTTGTCGATTGCGGTGGCGTAACGGGTCAGCAGCTCGTCGATCTCGAAGCGATCGGCCAGGTTGGGCACGGCAGCGTCCATGAGCGGGAGCGTACGGTCCGCCGGTGCCGGCGGCTCCCAAACTACCCATTGACAGTCATCGATTGATTCGCCACACTCCATACATTGATGACGGTCGATCAGTCGCCGTCCGGAACTGACCATCGAGGAGCACCCCATGTCCCGAGTCCAACTGGCCCTGAACGTGTCCGATCTGCAGGAGGCCATCACCTTCTACTCCCGGCTCTTCGACACCGAGCCGGCCAAGGTGAAGCCCGGCTACGCCAACTTCGCCATCGCCGATCCGCCCCTCAAGCTGGTGCTGATCGAGGGCTCGGGGGAGCCAGGCTCGCTGAACCACCTCGGGGTCGAGGTGGCCTCCGCCGAGGAGGTCAGCCGCGCCCAGCAACGGCTCACCGGCGAGGGCCTCGGCTGTGCCACCGAAGAGGCGGTCACCTGCTGCTTCGCCGTGCAGGACAAGGTGTGGCTCGACGGCCCCGATCAGCGACCCTGGGAGATCTACACGGTGCTGGCCGATGCCGAGCAGTTCGGCCCGCAGCCCGCCGCGGCTGCCGTCTGTTGCGACGACGGCAGCACGGGTGCAGTGCCGGACGCCGACGCCGCCGCGGTGGCCGCGGGGACGTCGGCCTGCTGCGCCGGGTGAGCGCCGGCTCGACGCGCCAGCCGGTGCGTTCGGCGGCGGCGTGGCAATCGGCCGAGATGGCCGACCCCGAAGGCTGGACGGTGCACCTGTCCGATGCCGAGCGCGCCGAGTTGGTCGACGCCGGGCGCCGAGCCCACGCCGAGGGGCACACACCGAAGTCGCTGGCGGCCCAGGGTGTGCGCCTGCCCCTCCTGGAGGAACAGGCCCGGCTATGGGCCGGCGAGCTGCACTCCGGGCGCGGCTTCCTGCTGCTGCGCTCGTTCCCTGTTGACGTCCTCACCGAGCCCGAGATCGAGCTGGCCTACGTCGCCTTCGGTCTGCAGCTCGGCACACCGGTCAGCCAGGATGCGCAGGGCTCGCTGCTCGGCCATGTGCGCGACGAGGGCGCGCCCCGCACCGACCCCTCCGTGCGGCTCTACCGCACCCGGGCCCGGCAGGACTTCCACACCGACGGGGCCGACCTTGTGGGGTTGCTCTGCCTGCAGCGGGCCCGTGCCGGGGGCGAGTCGCGGGTGGCCAGCTCGTTCGCCGTTTACAACCATCTCCTGCGGGAACACCCCCACCTGTTGGAGGAGCTGTACCGGCCGCTCTACTGGGACCGCAACGACGAGCAAGGACCGGGCGAGGATCCCTTCTACGCGCTGGCCCCGTGCCAGGACCTCGACGGCGTGCCCCGGATCTTCTACATCGGGTGGTACATCCGCGACGCCCAACGCCACCCCCAGGTGCCCCGGCTCACCGAGGCGCAACTCGAGGCCATGGCCTTCGTGGAGGCCACGGCCAACAACGAGGCATTCCACGTGGAGATGGACTTCCAACCCGGTGATCTCCAACTCGTCAACAACGCTCGGATCCTCCATGCCCGGGAGGCCTACGAGGATCACGACGATCCCGCCCGGCGCCGCCATCTACTGCGGCTCTGGCTGATCGCCCGCCACTTCCGCGCCGTGGAGGACACACTGCGCAAAGGGATTCCAACGACACGCTGAGGCTGCAAGAGTGGTGCCCAGTCGGGTCGGGTCCATTCGGCGAGAGGTGGATGACATGTTCCAGGCACTGGCGCAGGTGTGTTATCGGCGGCGGCGACGGGTGTTGCTCGGTTGGGTCGTCCTGCTGGTGGTGCTCACCGTGGTGGCCAGCAGCTACAAGGGAGCGTTCAAGAACAAGTTCGAGCTTCCGGGCTCCGACAGTCAGGCCGCGTTCGACCTGCTCAAGCGCAGCGGCTTCCCCGAGCGGTCGGGCTTCTCGGGCCAGCTCGTGTTCCGGGCCGACCAGGGAGTGCGCGACCCCGCTGTGCGTTCCGCGATGGAGGCCTTCTTCGCCGAGGTCACCCGCGGCGTGGCCAACTCCGGGGTGGTCAGCCCCTACAGCCCGGCGGGTGCCCGGCAGATCTCTGCTGACGGCACCATCGCCTTCGCCGAGCTGAACCTCGCCGATCGGTCCAACGCCGCCTTCCTCGACGTCGCCGACATCGTGAAGGCCGATGCGGCAAAGGTGTCGGTGCCCGGCCTGCAGTTGGAGTTGGGTGGCGGGCTGTTCGTGCAGCAGGACTTCGGGGGCAGCGAGGGCATCGGGTTGCTGGCCGCCGTCGTGATCCTGTTGGTGTCCTTCGGCTCCCTGCTGGCCATGGGACTTCCCGTGCTCACCGCCATCTTCGGTATCGGCTGCGGCCTTGCCGTGGTGCAATTGTTCGCCAACGTCGTGACCATGCCCGACTTCACCACCCAGGCGGCGGCGATGATCGGCCTCGGCGTGGGCATCGACTACGCGCTCTTCATCGTCACCCGGTACCGCAACGCCCTCCACGAGGAGCACTCGCCGGAGGAGGCGGTGGTCGTGGCGCTCGACACCTCGGGTCGGGCCGTCCTCTTCGCCGGTCTCACGGTGGTCATCGCGCTGCTGGGCATGCTGTCGATGGGACTGTCGATCCCCCGTGGTGTGGCCATCGGCTCGTCGCTGGCGGTTCTGTTCACGATGCTGGCTGCCCTCACGATGTTGCCGGCGGTGCTCGGCTTCGTGGGCCACAACATCGACAAGTTTCACGTGGGTCGCAAGCGCCGCGCCGTCACCGATCCCGACCGGGCCTTCTGGCACCGCTGGAGCCGCTTCGTGCAGCGCCGGCCCTGGCCCGCACTGGTGATCGGCGTGGTGATCCTGCTGGCGTTGTCGTTCCCGGTGCTGCAGTTGCGCACCGGTTTCGCCGATTTCGGGAACCGCCCCACCTCGGATACGACCCGGCGCGCCTACGACCTGTTGTCGAAGGGGTTCGGGCCGGGCTTCAACGGGCCGCTGTTGTTGGCGGCCGAGACGCCCCGCGGCGGCGCCGATGTGGCCGTGCTGGGCAAGGTACGCGATGCGGTAGCGACCACGCCCGGGGTGGCCTTCGCCACCCCGCCGTTCCCCAACGCACAGGGCACCGCCGCCATCTTCCAGGTGTTCCCCACGACCTCACCTCAGGACGAAGCCACCACGGACCTTGTGCACACCCTGCGCGATCGGGTGTTACCGGCCGCCATCGGAGCCGAGCCGCTG
>JANMIX010000091.1:0-1846 GCA_031376015.1 Acidimicrobiia bacterium
TGGCGGCTACGCGAACACAACGGCCTCGAGATCGCCACCACCAACCCCGACCGCTAACCTCACCCCGCCAGCCAGGAACCGTGAGCATCAACCGCGGATTTCGGTGAGCACGAATCGCGCCTTCTCCCGAGCGCTCACATCACGACGGACCGAGCGGACTGGACCGTGAGGGAATGCCCAGGTCAGTGGCACCAGCCAGCCCTTTCCAACCCGAGGCGTCACGAGCCATCACGGGGGCGATGACACTCGTAAGGCGCTGTTCATTCCGCGTGCTCGTCGGTGATGTCGGGCGCGAGATGTTCGTAGGCGACGCGGAGTAGGTCCACGACGTTGGTCGGGCCGATCTGGACGTCGAGGGGTTCGAGCATGTCGAGCACAGCGTCAGGATGTTCGGGTGCGGCGAGCGGAGCGGCCCCGACGGCTCGCTCCGGGCCGTGGAGTGTGAGCGGGCCGGGCGGGAACGGCCACCAGGGTGCTATCTCGTCGACGGCCTCGGCGCGATTTCGCTCGGTGCCGATGGGTTCGAGGATCTGTTCACGGGTTCGGCCCCGCCAGGCGAGGATGAGCCACGGGTCGGCGTCGAGTTGGTCGGCGAAGACGTAGAGCACCGCCGCGATGTGCTTGCACGGGTTCTCCCAATCGGGGCAACTGCAGTCGGAGCGCAGGTGTCGCCACGTGGCGGGGAACAGTGGGACGCGGGCGGCGTCGAACACGTCTTCGAGGTCGGGTGGTACTTCGCCGGCAAGAAGGCGGGCGACAAAGCCGACCTTGGCGGTCATGGCCGCGTCGATAGCGCTCCACTGGGTCGGGGTCGGTTCGGGGAGCGAGATGGTCACCAGGTACGGGGTGCGGCGGGACCCCTGTACTTGGGCGGCGATCACGGCGGTGCGCACGTCGATCGTGAGGACCTGGCCGGCGCGGGCGTAGCGACGGCCCCGTTGCATGCGGGTGCCGAGGCCGTAGGACTCGAGGACCTCCACGAAGCGTTTGGACCACCACGTCGCCGCCATGGGCCCGCGCTGCTTGGAGGTGGCCAGCCCGCCGGGCGCGGGCAGCGGCGTCGATGCCGGGTAGCGCTGCCAGGGGTCGTCCCACCCGCGTCGGCGGGGCATCAGTCGACGTCCGTGTCGCGCAACGAGACGAGGTCGCGGAGGTCGGCGGTGGACAGTTCGGTGAGCCAGTCCTCGCCGGCGCCGACGACCCGTTCGGCCAGGTCGCGTTTGGCGGTGATCATCTCGTCGATGCGTTCCTCGATGGTGCCGGCGGTGACGAGCTTGTGGACCTGCACGTTGCGCTGCTGGCCGATGCGGTAGGCGCGGTCGGTGGCCTGGTCCTCCACGGCCGGGTTCCACCAGCGGTCGAGGTGGATCACGTGATTGGCGGCGGTGAGGTTCAGGCCGGTGCCGCCGGCCTTGAGCGACACCAGGAACAGCTGGGGCCCGTTTGTCTGGTTGAACCGTTCGACCATCTCGTCGCGTGCTGAGCGACGGACACGGCCATGCAGCCACAGTGACTCGACGCCGAAGCGTCGTTCGAGGTGGGGGCGCACCAGCTCACCCCAGGCAGTGAACTGAGTGAAGCACAACACCTTGTCGCCCTCGGTAAGGATCTCCTCGAGGAGTTCCTCGGTGCGGGTGAGCTTGCCCGACCGGCCCGCCAGGCGCGAGCCGTCGGCCAGGTAGTGGGCGGGGTGGTTGCACACCTGCTTGAGTCGCAACAGTCCGGCCAGTACCTTCCCGCGGCGGCTGATCCCTTCGGATTGGTCGGCGTCGTCGAGCAGGTCATCGACCACCGCGCGGTACAGGGTCGCCTGCTCGCGGGTGAGCGGGCAGCGGTCGACGGTCTC
>JANMIX010000127.1:0-3378 GCA_031376015.1 Acidimicrobiia bacterium
GTTGATGCAGACGCTGTCCCTTGAACGCGAAGCAGGCCGGCCCGCTTCAGGCCAGCGGGTCGAGACCCGGCTCCTCACCTTTCAGGCCCCGACCACGCCGCCTTCTCGATGATCCTGGTGCCCACCGACACCCCGGGCTACACGATCGTGCGGGAGACACCGGTGCTGGGTATCCGAGGTGGTCACTGCGAGGTGCGCTACGACGACGTGCGGGTCCCCGCCACCAACCTGTTGGGCGGCCGCGGCGCCGGCTTCGTGATCGCCCAGGAACGTCTCGGCCCGGGCCGGATCTTCCACTGCATGCGATGGCTGGGCCAGGCGCAGCGCGCCTTCGATCTGCTGTGCCGGCGACTGAACAGCCGCCGTGCCTTCGGCGAAGCGCTGGCGGCCAAGCAACTGATGCAGCAGCACGTGTTCGAGTCGTACGCGCAGATTCAGGCGTGCCGGTTGCTGACCTTGGATGCCGCCCACCACATCGACCGAGGTGAGCAGGCGAGAGTGCAGATCGGTGCCATCAAGGTGGTCGGGGCCCGCATGCTGCACGACGTGGTGGACCGCGCCATCCAGGCCTACGGCGCCGCCGGGCTCACCGACGACACGCCCCTGTCCTTCATGTACCGCTCGGCGCGCTTCGGGCGCATCTACGACGGTCCCGACGAAGTCCACATCCATACGGTGGCCCGCCGGATCCTCAAGGAATACCGCGACGGGGGCGGCTGGGAGTTCGGCCTCCGGTGACGGCCTGCTGACCGGTGCCAGCCGCCGGTCAGGGACGGCGGTAGGTGCCCACCATCGAAGCCAGGCCGATGACGTGTTCGTCGAGCAGCGTCAGGGCGGCGCGGGGGTCGGCGCCCTCGTTCACCCCGGGCGGGCCGTCGAGGGCGTAGAGGGTGAACACGTAGCGGTGGGCTTTGGCGCCCGCCGGAGGGCAGGGCGGGGTCCAACCCACACTGCTGGCGCTGTTGCGGGTCTGCACCAGGCCCGCGGGCAGCGCGCCCTGCGGCAGCCCGGTCAACCCGGGGGCGAGGCCGCCGACGATCCAGTGCACGAACCCGTTCGCGTCCGGGTCCGCGACGGTGATGGCCATCTCCACGGTGCCTGCCGGCAGACCCGTCCAGGCCAGCGGCGGCGAGAGGGCTGCGCCGTCGCAGGTGAACTTGGCCGGGATGGGATCGCGGTCGGCGAAGGCGCTGGAGGTCACGATCATCGTGCCGGTGTCGCCCACCACCGCCGGGTCCGTCGGGCTCGTCGTGGGCGTGGTCGCCGGCGCGGCGGCACCCGCGATCGGGGCCCGGAGTACCCGGCCGTCGTCATTACAACCGGCGAGCAGGACGAGGGCGGCCAAGCTCGAGGTCCGCAGTGCGGGCAGGATGCGCATCGCACCACAGCACAGCACACACAATGGGATCAGAAATGCCGCGCCCCCGACTCGCTCTCGTCTCGCGCCTTCGCGCCCTGCTCGGAGCGGACGCCTCTGGTGTCCGCCAGAGCCTTGTCGCGCAATGTCTGAGCTCCTCCACCAGCTTCGTTGCCGGCGCGTTCCTGGGCTCGATCACCGGCACCTTCACCGCCTATCCCGGTCTGCTGGTGCTGGTGCCGGCCGCCATCGGGCTGCGAGGCAACATCTTCGGCGCCTTCGGCAACCGAATCTCCACCTCGATCCACTCCGGCACGTTCCGGCTCTCCACCCGACGCGACACGGTGCTGGGCCAGAACGTGCTGGCTTCGATGATCCTCACGATGGGGACCTCCCTGCTGCTGGCCGTGGCGGCGAAGGGCGGGGCGGTGGCGCTCGGCATCGAGAACTCCATCAGCCTCTTCGACCTCGCCCTGGTGTCGATCGTCGGCGGCCTGCTCGGCTCGACGGTGGTGCTGGCCTGCACGATCGCCCTCACCGCCGGCGCGGTGCGTTATGGCTGGGACCTCGACAATGTGTCGGCCCCGCTGGTGGGCGTGCTCGGCGACGTGCTGACGCTGCCGGCGCTGTTCCTGGCGACGTATCTGATCGGGCTCCACACGCTGTCCAACGTGCTGGGCGGCCTGCTCATCGGCTTCTCGGCGGTCGTCCTGGTGTGGGGGTGGCGGTCACGTCTGGATGCCCTTCGCCGCATCGTGCGCGAGTCCACGCCGGTGCTCGTGCTGGCCGGTTGCCTGTCGGCCCTGGCAGGCGTGGTGCTGGAGAAGAGCTTCGCCACCTTCGACCGGTACCCCTCGCTGCTGGTGCTCGAGCCGGCCCACCTGTCCACCGGGGGCGCGTTGGGGGGCATCCTGGCGGGCCGCCTCGCCACCAAGATGTTCCTGGGCACGTCCTCTCCGGGGCCGACGCCCGACCGTGAGGCTCGACGGGACATCGGCCTGTTGCTTCTGCTGGCCATCCCCGCCTACCTGTTCAACGGGGTCGGCGCGCAACTGGTTTCCTCGCTCATCGGCGCCGACTCGCCCGGCATGGCCGCCATGGTGGTCACCTCTCTGGTGGCGGGCATGGCCTCGATGCTGCTCGTGGTGACCATGGCCTACTACTCGACCATCGCCGCCATCCGAGTCGGTCTGGACCCCGACAACTTCGGCATTCCGGTGGTTTCCAGCGTCGTCGACTTCGTCGGTGCCGTGACCTTGATCGTGACCGTGGCCGCCCTGGCCATCGCCTGAGTACCCTGAGGACCTTCCTGTGGACGACAAACCCCGAAATCTGAGGACCATGCTCTCGGAGGCCAAAGACGCTTCCGAGCTCATGGTCGATCTTGCCTACGCCGCCTTGTACTTCGGCGATGCCGACATGGCCGAGGAGGTGAGCGCCCTGGAGGACCGCCTCACCGGCCTGGTGCACGACATGCGGGCCATCTGCGTCATGGCTGCCAGACGCCAGCAGGAGGCCGAGGAGATGGCCTCGGTGCTGCAGGTGATCTCCTGCATCGAGAACATCGCCAACGGCGCGGTGGACATCGCCCGCATCGTCACCCACCGCCTGGGCATCCCCCGCGAGCTGGTGGCCGACCTGTCCAACGCCGAGGAGGTGTCGCACCGGGTACGGGTGCGCGAGAACTCGCACCTGTCACGGCGTCCGCTGTGTGATCTGGAACTCCCCGTGCAGACCGGCATGCGGGTCGTGGCCATCCGTCGCGAGCGCGACTGGATCACCGACGTCGACGGCGACGCCATCTGCCTGCCCGGAGATGTGCTGTTCCTTCGGGGTTCGCCCGCCGGCATCGACCGGCTGCGAGAGCTGGCCGCCGCGCCGCGCTGGATCCCCCCGACCCCGCCCGAGGACGGCACCCTCACCGATCTGGACCGCGCCGTGGACGTGCTGGTCGAGATGAAGAACGTGTCCGAGGCGGCCATCGGCCTGGCCTACTCGGCATTGGTGCTGCGCGACCTGGG
>JANMIX010000131.1:0-5325 GCA_031376015.1 Acidimicrobiia bacterium
GACGGCCGGCCACGGCGTTGAGCCCCACATTGGGCAACTCGGCCCCCCGGAAACGCCACACGTCGGTGCCAACCTCGGTGCGCACCAGCTTGGGGGCTTCATCCACATACTTGGCCGGCAGCCGGCCCTCCCACATGTCGGGGGGCTCGACCACGTGGTCGTCCACCGACACGAGGATCATGTCGTTAAACTCCATGGGGATCTCCTGCTCAGCGTCGGTGGATGAGGTTCATTCGGGCGGTGAGGACCAACTCGCCGTCCTGGTTGCGGTACTCGTTCTCGGTGACCAGGAAGGTCATAATGCGCTCGCCCGAGGGCTTCTCGTAGAGGTCGACGACCTTGCCGGCCGAGGTCAACACGTCGCCCACGCAGACGTCGCGGTGGTAAATGAACTCCTCCTCGCCGTGCAGGATCATCCCGCCCTTGGCGAAGAGGGTGCCCATGACCTCCATCATCGGGTCCTTCTCGGGCACGGCGTCGGCGGGCTGATCCTCGGGGAACGCACCCCACATCGCCCCCGCCGAGAAGAAGTAGGTGGGCGGCACCGGGATGTTGCGGAACCCTGCGGCCCGGGCCTTGGCGGCGTCGGCGTAGATCGGATTGCGATCGGTGACCACCACTGCGAACTGCGAAACGGGGCCTCGCTCGAGCGTGATCACCGCGTTGCCGGTGCTCCGTCCGATGTAGTCGTCGGGGTTCATGTCCATCGGTGGGCTCCTCTCGGCGGTGCCGATCATGCGTGTGCTGTGCAGACGTTCGGGTCAGACCTGCGGGATTGGACTGCGTGGTTCACCTCTCGCCGGCGGGCCCGGCGTGACCGGATCGGACCCCCCGCAGAGGTCCGGTAGGGTGCGCCCCGGTAAGTGACACCAGCGTCAGCTTCTGACGCATTCAACCACACTCTCGAACCATCTGAATCAGGGGGCAGCAACATGGGGATCCTCGACGGCAAAGTCGCCATCGTCACCGGCGCCGGTCGCGGCATCGGTCGCGGCGAGGCGCTGGAACTGGCGGCGCAGGGCGCCAAGGTGGTCGTGAACGACCTCGGCGGCAGCCATACAGGCGACGGGGCCGACAAGACCCCGGCCGACGAGGTGGTGGAGATCATCCGCTCCCGCGGCGGTGACGCAGTGGCCAACTACGACGACGTGTCCAGCTGGGCGGGCGCCGAGAACCTCATCGGTGCCGCCCGCGACGCCTTCGGCGCCCTCGACATCCTGGTGAACAACGCCGGCATCCTGCGCGACCAGTCGATCGTGAAGATGACCGAGGACGAGTTCGACTCGGTCCTGTCGGTGCACCTCAAGGGCACGTTCAACACCACCCACTTCGCCGGCATCTACTGGCAGACCGAATCCAAGGAGGGCCGCAAGCGCAACGCCGCCATCGTCAACACGGTCTCCTCCGCCGGTCTGCAGGGCAACAAGGGCCAGGCCAACTACGGCTCGGCCAAGGCCGGCATCGCCGCCCTCACCACCATCACCGCCCTGGAGATGGGCCGTTTCGGGGTGCGGGCCAATGCCGTTGCCCCCGGCGGCGCCACCCGCATGGTGGCGGCCACCATCCCCTCCATCAAGGTCACCGAGGCCGACCAGGTGACCGAGGGCGAGTTCGACCGGCTCAACCCGGGCAACTCGGCGCCCATCGTGGCGTGGCTGGCCTCCGACGAGGCCCTGCACGTGACCGGTCAGGTGTTCCGGGCCGTCGGCGACTCCATCACCCATTACGTCCCCTGGCAGTTGGGCACCGAGATCACCACCCCCAAGGGCCCCCGCAAGTGGGATCCCGCCGAGATCGGCGACGCCGTGAACGCCAGCATCTTCCGCTGCCGGCCCGGTGGGCTGAACCTGGGGGGCTGAGAGCCCTGAGCGGACGCACCGCCATCGTCGGCGCCGCCCTGTCGGACTGCGGCCGCGTCGACGTGAAGTCGCCCTTCGAACTGCACCATCAAGCCGTCTCCCGCGCCCTGGCCGATGCGGGGCTGACCAAGGCCGACGTCGACGGCTTCGCTTCGTGCGGCACCGGGGCCCTGGCGCCGGTGGAGGTGGCCGAGTACTGCGGGCTGCGGCCCGACTGGGCCGACGGCACCAGCGTCGGTGGCGCCACCTGGGAGTTCATGACCGGGCATGCCATGGCCGCCCTTCAGGCCGGCATGGCCCGCACCATCGTGATCGTCTACGGGTCCACCACCCGCGCCGACCTGAAGAAGGGCCGGCGCACCGCCAACCTGAGTTTCGGCACGCGGGGCCCCGTGCAGTTCGACGCCCCCTACGGGCACAGCCTGATCGCCAAGTACGCCATGGTGGCGCGCCGCCACATGCACGAGTTCGGCACCACCATCGAGCAACTGGCGGAGATCGCGGTGTCGGCCCGCTACAACGCCGGATTCAACCCCGACGCCTACTACCAGGAACCCATCACCATCGAGCAGGTGCAGGCGGCGCCGATGATCGCCGACCCGTTCACGTCGCTGCACTGCTGCATCCGCTCCGACGGAGGTGGCGCGGTGGTGCTCACCTCCGAGGACCGTGCACGCGATCTGCGCCGTCCACCCGTGTACCTGCTGGGACAGGGCGAAGCGCTCAACGTCACGACCATGAGCGAGTGGGACGACTTCACCGAGTCACCGGCGGTGCGCTCGGGCGCCGCCGCCTTCGCCCGGGCGGGCCTCACCCCGGCCGACGTGGACGTGGTCGAGGTCTACGACGCCTTCACCGGGATGGTGCTGCTGACGCTGGAAGCCCTGGGCTTCTGCGCCAAGGGCGAAGGCGGCGCGTTCGTGGCCGATGGCCGGTTGCGACTCGGTGGTGCGCTGCCCACCAACACCGACGGCGGCGGCCTGTCGGCCTGCCATCCCGGCATGCGCGGCATGTTCCTGTTGGTGGAGGCGGTCCGGCAGTTGCGCGGCGAGTGCGGGCCACGCCAGGTGCCCGCCGCCCAGGTGGCCTGCGTCAGCGCCACCGGTGGATGGTTCTCCTCGGCGGCCACGGTGCTCCTGGGCAACCGGTGAGCACTCGGGTGCACTGTTCAGCCGGGGCGCGACGCCTTGCCGGTGGCCCCCACCGCGGCGCCGCCGAAGAACCCACGATGGATCATCGTGGTCAGCGTGTCGACCACCGCGTCCTCGTCGAGGCCCATGTTGCGCGACATCGTGTAGTACGTGAACCGTTCGATCATGGCGACGATCGAGGCGGAGGCCATGCGGCCGTCCACGCCGTCGAGCCCGCTGTTCTCCTCCATGCGTGCCCTCAGTGTCGAGGCAATGCCGGCGAAGGCCTCAAGGCCCATGCGCACCAACTCGTCATCACCCAGTTGGTCCTCCATCCAGGCGCGGATCACCGCCCCGTAGCGCCGGTAGGTGGCCACGAAACCCGCCACCCAGCGACCCAACTCCGCGCGTCCGGCGGCGCCGGCGTCGATGGGGCCGAGCGAGTCCGACAGGGCCGCCATGTCCGCCGCGCAGTCGGCCGCCAGGGCTCGGATGACCGCTTCCTTGTTGGCGAAGTAGAGGTAGAAGGTGCCATGCCCGGTGTCGGCGGCTTCGGCGATGTCGCTGATGCGCGCCGCGTGGTACCCCTTCTCGTTGAGCACCCCCAGCGCCGACTCCATCAACCGGGCCCGGGTGCGCCGGCCCTGGGTCCGCAGACCGGCCGGTTCGGTGGCGCCACCAGCAGGTCGGGGTCGAGGTGCGGTGGGCGACGGCAAGGCGGGTCTCCGTGACGCTGGGCTGGGTGACACGGCACGCCGCCGAGCGCTTCGCAGAACGTAGCGCGTACGTCGCTCCGCACGGCGGGAGGACCTCCTTCGCCGAACTTGATGCCCTGGCCGATGGCTTCGCACACTCGCTCGTCGCCGCGGGCCTCGCTGCGGGCGACGTGATCGCCCTGGCCCTGCCGGCCGGCGCCGACTACATGGCCGCCTACGTGGGCGCCTCGCGTGTCGGGGTGATCACCGCCGGCATCAACACCCGTCTCACCGCGCCGGAGCAGGAGGCGGTGCTGGCCGTCGCCGCACCGGCGCTGGTGCTGCGCGACCCGGCCGAGGTGCGCGACCGCGCCGAAGGGTTCGCGGGGGCACCGGCGCTGCCCGAACTGCCCGAGGATCCGCAGCGGCCGGTGGCGATGGTGTTCACCTCGGGCACGACCGGCTTGCCCAAGGCGGCGATGTTCGGCGAGCGCCAACTCCGATTCATCACCGAGGTCGACACCGGCGGGCGCTGGGCCGACCCGGCCCAGGCGGGCACCACCCTGGCGGCCACCTCGTTCGCCCACGTGGGCCCCATGACGAAGTTGCCCGGCGTGCTCATGCGGGGCACCACCACCTACGTCCTCGATCGTTGGGAGGCGGCCGCGGCGCTGGCCCTGGTGGCCGAGCACCGCATGGCGGGCATCGGCGGCATCCCCACCCAGATCGCCCTGATGCTGGCCGTGCCCGACTTCGACCGCCACGACCTGTCCCACCTCGCCGCCATCGTGGTGGGCGGGGGGCCCGCCACACCGGCCCTCGTGCGCGAGGCCCGGGCGCGGTTCGCCGCCGCCGTGTCGATCCGCTACTCCTGCACCGAGGCCGGCGTCGGCATCGGCACCGCCTTGGACGCACCGGAGGAGGACGCCGAGGTGTCGGTGGGTCGCCCGCACGCCGGGGTGGCCCTGTCGCTGCGTCATCCGGACGACGCCGACGCGGTGGTGTCCGTCGGCGAGGTCGGCGAGGTGACCTTGCGCTCGCCCGCGGTGATGTCGGGCTACTGGCGCGACCCCGACGCCACCGCGGCGGCCTTCACCTCCGACGGGTTCGTGCGCACCGGAGACCTGGGCTGGGTCGACCCCGAGGGACGGCTGCGCCTGGTGGGCCGGAATCGGGAGCGCTATGTGCGCGGCGGCTACAACGTGTACCCCATGGAGGTCGAAGCGGTGCTCGCCGCCCACCCACAGGTGGCCGAGATCGCCATCGTGCCCCGTCCCGACCCGGTGATGGGCGAGGTCGGCGTGGCCTTCGTGGTGCCCCGCGGCCTTCCCCCCGTCCTGGCCTCACTCCGGGCCTTCGCAGGACAGCAGTTGGGCACCTTCAAGCTGCCCGAACAACTTCGCATCCTCGAGCGCCTGCCGCTCACCGCTATGGAGAAGCTCGACCGCCGGGCGCTCCGGGGCCTCCTGGAAGGGAACTGATCGTGCAACTCGATTTCACCAGCGACCAGGACGAACTGCGTGCCGCCGTGCAGTCGGTGCTCGACAAGGAGTGCACTGCGGCCGCGGTGCGGGCTCATGTCGACCACGTCTTCGGGGGCGAGCCCTCCGAGATGGGGGCCGCGCTGTGGCGCACCGCGGT
>JANMIX010000185.1:0-2825 GCA_031376015.1 Acidimicrobiia bacterium
ACCGCGCTGCTCACGCTCACCACCTGTCACCCGAAGGGATCGGCCGCCAAGCGACTGGTGGTTCAGGCCACGCTGCTCACCGGTGCCTCTGCGGGTGGCGGTGGCACTTGAGTTCCCTCCGCGGAACCCGTCGCACCCGCACCCGCGCCCCGGTCGCCGGTGAAAGGCAGCGCGTGAACTCCACGACCACGCACGCAAGGCTCGGCGTGGGCGCCAGCGCCGGTCTGATCGCGCTGGCGGCGTTCCTCGTCTGCGCCAGCATGATGAACGCGTCCTGGGCTCAGACCCCCACGACGCCGCCGACCACCACACCCCCGACCACCACGCCCTCGACCACGACGCCCCCGACGCCCTCGCCATGGGAGAACAGCCACTGGGCCGGTGGGTTCCGTGACGGCATGACGATCGCCAACCCCGGCTATGCCCGTTTCGCCGGGCACTTCGAGTTCGACGATCCGTCGGGAACATCCCACACCATTGCGCCCGTCTATCTCGACCTGGTGTTCCATCCCGGCGGTGAACCGGCCACGCCGGGTTGCGCCGCGCCGTCGACCCAGCGGGCCGCGGACGGTACGGCGGGATCGCCGGCGGTGAACGACTTCTCCATCCCCGTGCTGGTCGACTGCAACGGCCACTACGACGTGACGGCCACCGCGTTCGTCGACTCCACGCAGTACTCCGACGCCCTCACCCTCACCGACATCGTGCTGGCCCAACCGGCCCCCGCACCGCGCTCGGCGTCGGCGGTCCGCAACGGCGGTTCGGTACGGCTCGGCTGGACCCTGCCGGCGATGCCCCTGGACGCATCAGGCTCGGCCATCTTCCGGGTCGACCCCGCCGGCAACCGGGTGAAGCTGGCGGTGGTCGACAACGGCGTCACCGCTTTCACCGACGCCGCGCTTCCGGTCACCGGTGGCATCTACGTGTACGAGGTGCGCTCGCTGCGTGACGGCGGGCCGGCCTCGGACGCGGCCACCGCGAAGGTCGACAAGCCCGGTCCGCCGCCGGCCTCGACGCCGAGCGGCAGCCACGGACCCACGACCCGTCCCGGGGGTTCCGGTGGCGGCTCCGGCGGCGGCAGCGGGGGCCAGTCGGCCGGCGGGAATGGTGGCACCCAGTTCATCCAAGGTCCCGATTCGGGCGTGGATGACCTGCCGTTCACCACCCCCGGGTCCGAACAGGCCCTCCCGGGTGCCCAGAGCGAGGTCAACCTGCCCAACGATCCACGCGCCGGATTCCTGGTTCCGGGTGCGGTCGCCCTCGCGTTGGGCGTGTGGGCCGCCCACGCCCTCTACATCCTGCATGCCATGCGGGCTGCCGACGCCGCGCTGTTGCACGTCGAGATGGCGCCCTTGCGGCTCCCGCGGGGCGACCTCTAGGAGTACAGCAGTGTCGACAGGAGGGCGATGGCGCCCGCCTTGTCGAGGGGCTCGTTGAGGTTGCCGCACTTGGGGGACTGCACGCAGGAGGGGCAACCCGCCCCGCAGCCGCAGCCCTGCAGCAACTCGAGGGTGGCCTGCAGGTGCGACCCGGCCGCTTCGAATCCCAACTCCGCGATTCCGGCCCCGCCGGGTGAGCCGTCGTAGATCACGATGGTGGGCCTGCCCGTGTCGGCGTGCAGCACCGTGGACACCCCGCCGACGTCCCACCGGTCGCAGATGGCAAACAGGGGGAGCAACCCGATCGCCGCGTGTTCGGCGGCGTGCAGGGTGCCGGGCCAAGCGTCGGGGGCCACCGCCGCCGTGACGAGCATCGCCGGATCGACGTCGTACCAGAACCCCCGGGTGAACAGGGTGGTGGGCGGGCACTCCAGGGGCTCGGTACCCAGGATCGTGCCCTTGTCGGTGGCGCGTCGTTGGAACCCGGTGACTTGGTGGTGCACCTCGATGGGCCCCACCGACAGGGTGGCCCGCCCCACCTGGCGCACGGCGTCGCGGCCGAGGATCCGGAAGTCGGTCACGGAGCGGGCCAGGGTGTATTCGTCGCCGTCGGTCACCTCCACGGTGGCTACGGCGTCGTGCAGGTCGAGATCGAGCACCCGGTAGGTGACGCCCTGATGGAGGTACACCGCACCGCGGTGGACCAACTCGTAGGCCCTGGCCTCCTCCACCGTGCCCACCGGCGAGCCGTCGGCCCGGGCGATCCGGATCTCGCGGGCCGAGGAGGAACGCAGACCGATGCCGTTCGCCGGGAACCCGCGCGCCGACCAGTAGGCGGTCGGGAAATTGCGGCGCCGGCGCACCTTGAGGCGATCCTCCCGCACGAGGTCGCGCACGCCGTCGTCGAGAACCTCGGGCCACCACCGTTCGTCGGCGGGGGTGAGCGGCAACTCGAAGGCGGCACAGGCCAGGTGCGGGCCCAGGACGTAGGGGTTGGCCGGGTTGATCATCGATGGCTCCGGCGGGCGCCGGAACACCTCTGTGGGGTGCGCCAGGAGCCACTGGTCGAGTTGGTCCTCGCAGGCCACCAGCACGGCGAGCGACCGCTCGCTGCGGCGACCGGCCCGGCCCATCTGTTGCCACATCGACGCGATGGTGCCGGGGAAGCCGTCGAGCACCACCGCATCGAGACCACCGATGTCCACGCCCAGTTCCAGCGCGTTGGTGGCCACGACCGCCCGAAGTTGCCCACCGAAGAGTTCCGCTTCGATCTCGCGGCGCTCGCCGGCCAGGTAGCCGCTGCGGTAGGCGCGCACCGTGTCCTCCAACTCGGGAGGCAGGCGCCGGCGGGTCGCAGCGGCTACCACCTCGGTGCCACGACGGCTGCGGCAGAACCCGATCACCCGGTGGCCTGACAGCACGAGCTCGGCGGTGATGCGGGCTGTC
>JANMIX010000228.1:0-2325 GCA_031376015.1 Acidimicrobiia bacterium
GGGGGATCAGCGTGGACACCCTCCTCGGCGCCCTCGCCGACGCGCTGGAATCGGCCTACAAGCGCATGCCCGATGCCCAGGAGTACGCCTGGGTCACCATCGATCCCGACACCTTCGACATCAAGGTGTTCGCCCAGGAGATCGACGAGGGTGGCGAGCCCTTCGGCCCCGAGATCGACGTGACCCCGGCCGACTTCGGTCGGGTGGCGGCGGCCACGGCCAAGCAGGTGATGTCCCAGCGCCTGCGTGAGATCGACCGCGAGCAGAAGTACGAGGAGTACGCCGGGCGCGAGGGCGACATCGTCACCGGCATCATCCAGCAGTCCGACAGCCGCTACACCCTGCTGGACCTGGGCCGGGTCGAGGCCCTGCTGCCCCAGGCCGAGCAGGTGCCCTACGAGCGGCCCGAGCCCGGTGCCCGGATCAAGGCCTACATCGTGGAGGTCCGCAAGACGTCCAAGGGCCCCCAGATCGTCGTGTCCCGCACCCACCCCGGTCTCATCCGGCGCCTGTTCGAACTCGAGGTGCCCGAGATCGCCGACGGCATCGTGGAGATCAAGGCCTGCGCCCGCGAACCTGGGCATCGCACCAAGATCGCCGTGTGGTCCAACGACCCCAATGTCGACCCCGTCGGCGCCTGCGTGGGCGCCCGGGGCGCCCGCGTGCGCATGGTCGTCACCGAGTTGCGAGGCGAGAAGATCGACATCGTGCCCTTCAGCGACGATGCCCCCGACTTCGTGATGAAGGCCCTCTCGCCGGCCAAGGTGAAGGAGGTCCGCATCGATCACGAGACCGGCAACGCCGAGGTCATCGTGCCCGACTACCAACTGTCCCTCGCCATCGGCAAGGAGGGGCAGAACGCCCGCCTGGCGGCGCGGCTCACGGGCTGGCGCGTCGACATCAAGAGCGAGACCCAACTCGCCGACGAGGAGGCCTACGGCGGCGAGGAGTGGGCGCAGGGCGAGTGGGTGCTCGATCCCGAGAGCGGCGAGCAGGTGTGGCAGCCGGCCGAGGGCGGCGACGCGCTGTCGGCCGAGCAGTGGTCGCACCTCGGCGAGGACGAAGCCGAGGCGAAGGCGGATGCCATCGAGGTCGACGACGAGTCGACCCTTCTGGAGGACACGCTCGAGCCCGAGGTGCCGCCCGCCGAGGAGACCGCGATGCACGTGACCGGCGACGGTGAGCCCGAGGCCTGATCGCCCGGGGTCTCCCGCCACCCGCACCTGCGTGGGGTGCCGTCAACGCATGCCGGTCGCCGATCTGGTCAGGGTGGCCGCCGTGGGGGGCCGGAGCGCCGAAACGGTACAAGGGGCCGCAACCCTGCAGATCGGGCGTACACTGCCCGGACGAGGTGCCTGGCTGTGCGCCGGGTCCCTCACCTGCCTCGACCGGGCCATCGGCCGTGGCGCCTTCGGAAGGGCGTTGCGCACCGATCTCGGCCAGGGTGCCACCGCAGCGCTCCGAACCGACTTTCAGCGGATGGGGGTCTCTGCGCGAGACTGACCGACGTTCCACGCCTTTGGCCGGGTGAGGGGCGCTTGAAATCGACGAGACAAGGGAACATCTTTGCCCAAGAATCCGCGAGTCCACGAGCTGGCGAAAGAGCTCGGGCTGACGAACAAGGAGCTGCTGGATCTCGCCGGCGATCTGGGCATCGGCGTGAAGTCACACTCGTCGAGCATCCAGGAGGCCCAGGCCGACCGGGTGCGCCGCAAGGCTGATCAGTTGGGTCTGCGCCGCGAGGTGCAACCCGAGGAACCCAAGAAGGCCCCTGCCAAGAAGGCGGCAGCCAAGAAGACCGTCGACCCGGCCCCGGAGGCCGCGCCGGTCGAGGCCCCGCCCGCAGAGCAGGTCGCGCCCGCCGCGGCCCCCGCGGCCACACCAGAGCCCGTGGCGCCCGAGCCGGTCGCGCCCGCGCAGGCGCCTGCGGCCGCCGCCGAGGCACCCGTGGCCGAGCGAACCGACGAGACCGAGGCGCCCGCCGCGCCCGCCGCACCGGTGCAACCCGCGCCCGCCGCCACTCGCAAGGGGCCGATCACCTCCAGCGGGAGCCATCACCCGCCCCGGCCCGGTTCGGAACCCCGCCCCGCCGAGCGCCCGCCCGTCTCGTCGCGCCCGGTACCTCCCCGTCCCCCGGCTCCGCCCACCGAAGGGCCCCGCCGTCTGCCGCCGCCGCCGGATCGACCGGGATTCGAACGTCCCGTGCCGGCCGAGCGTCCCGCAGCGGCCGAGCGCCCCGCGCCCGTCGAGCGTCCGGCCGCGGCCGAGGGTGGCGCCAGCGCCCCCGCGGCGCATTCCGCCCCCCCGGTGGGTCCCTCCGGTCAG
>JANMIX010000232.1:0-1675 GCA_031376015.1 Acidimicrobiia bacterium
GATGGAGCGCCGCCTCGGCGGGTGCCTCGGTGAAGCGGGTCCATACGAAGAGCTCGGGTGGCCCCACGGGCGCGGTCTGGGCATACGCACCGTCGACGACGCGGGTCTCACGGCCGAGTACCCCGAAGTCATGCCGCGGACACTCGGACGGAGGCGGCACGTCCGGCATGGCCACGGTGTGACGGATCAGGTCGCCGGCCCCGGCATCGGTCATCACCAATCCTGTCGCCCGCAGGGCGCCGGCCTGTTCGATTCGGACATCGAAGGCGGACAGCGTGGAACCGAGGCGACGTGCGTCGAGCGCCACGTGCAGGGGCTCGTCGAAGGAGGCCGCCTTGAGGAAGCCCATGTGGGCTGAGCTCACCTGCTGGTCGGGACGGGCCTTGGCGGCGGCAACGATGGCGGCGCCCAGAAGCTGTCCGCCCTCGATCACGTTGCGGCGCTCCTCGTGCCATGCCATGGGGAAGAACGAGCCCAACCTCGGCTCCGGGAAGGTCGGTGCCGTGAACCCACCTGCACCGTCAGGTTCGGCATCCATCAGGTGCGCGAGTTCGGCGGCCGTACCCCACATCGGCAATCGCACCGTGGCCTCGTCGCCGTCGCCGTCGCCGTCGCCGAACGGGACGGAGGCGGTGACCTCCAACCGGTCGAGATAGAACGCCACGTAGCCGGCCAGACCGGCCACCTCGGCCATCGGGTCCGGGTACCACCACATGGCGTTCTCGAACACCGAGCCGCCGGCGTGGACGCTGGCGTGGCTCGCCACGCCCTTGAACGGACAGGTGGTCCGGTGCGGCGACTCGAGGATCAGGTTCGGGTTCACGTGTTCGCGTGGGAAGTACAGCTGCTCGCGGTGCTCCGACTCCCTCACCCGCAGGCAGTGATCGCTCTCCGCCACCAGGATCCCACCCGCATAGGCCCGACCGATGCCGACGAGCGGGACGAGTCCGATGACGTACCCGGGGTACTTGGCCCAGGCACTCTCGACGGTGATCATTGCCCGCACCCTATTGATGCGGCGGCGCCGGCCTCCACCCGCGGCGCCGGCTCTGGTACAACCAGTCCTCGTGCCGCCCTTTCATCCCGATCTGCAGTCCGTCGCCCGCTGGCTTCCCCGCCGGGCAGTCAGCGAACGCAGCCTGCCCGTCGTCCGCTTCTTCACCCGGTTGCAGGCCCGTCGGGTGCCAGGCGATGTGGAGATTCACCACGCCGGTGACGTCGTGGTGCGCCTGCACCGGCCCACCGTCCCCGCCTCCGGGCCGCGGCCGGCCGTCCTGTGGATCCACGGGGGCGGGTTCGTCATCGGATCGGCGGCGCAGGACGACGGCACCGCCCGCCGCCTCGCCCAGCAACTGGGTGCAGTCGTCGCCGCGGTGGAGTACCGCTTGGCACCCGAGCATCCGTTCCCTGCACCACTGGAGGACTGCCACGCCGCCCTCGTCTGGCTGGCGAACCGCGCCGACGTCGACGAGACGCGCGTGGCCATCGGCGGTGCCAGCGCCGGCGGCGGCCTGGCCGCCGGGCTCGCCCTTCTCGCCCGGGAGCGCGGCCAAGTGCGACCGGTGCTGCAGATGCTGGCCTACCCGATGCTCGATGACCGCACGGTCCTGCGCACCGACATCGACCCGCGGCACCTCCGGTTGTGGGACAACCGGGCCAACCGCTTCGGCTGGAC
>JANMIX010000237.1:0-1509 GCA_031376015.1 Acidimicrobiia bacterium
GCGGCCACCTCCAGCGGCGGGCGGGAGTGGCGGCTCATGTGCGAGGAGGCGCGCCGTGCCGTGGGGCCCGCCAACTGGGAGCAGGCAATGGCCGATGCCCGCACGACCGTGCAGGCTCTGCTCGCCGATGCGCCCGATGCCGTGGCCCGCGTGGTGGTGGCCTCGGTGGCCCGGGAAGCCTGCAGTGCCGCGGCACGGGTGCTGGCCCATCGTGCCGCGGCGGCGGCACGCACGGCGGGCAGCCAGGCCGATGTGGCCCGCGCGGTCGAGGACGCTCTCGGCCCCACCGCCGACATACTGGTGCCCGCCGCCATCGGCCTGCTCGAACGCATGATCTCGCCGCTGAGTTGATGGTTCGACTCCGCCGTCCCTTCCTGAGCCGCCATCCCTGGCGGCTCAGGAAGGGGTAGCCCGGCCTTCGGCGGCGCGGGCCGCGGCTTCGAGGGCGAGGGCCACGCGGCGCAACGCCGCCTCCGCATCCACTCCGGCCGCACGAGCGTCGGCCACCACCGCCAGTAGGGCGCGGCCGGCGCGGGTGTTGGGGTCATCCTCATCGCCGGTGAGTACTTCGTCGCCGGTGAGTGCTTCGAGGCCGATGCCCAGGGTGGCGGCCTTGCCGAGGATCTTCGCTGCCAGCGCCAGCGAGGGCAGCGCCGGCGGCACCCCGTCGAAGATGCTGGCGCGGCCCTTCTCGGCCTGCTTCAACTCCTCCCAGCCGGTCGGCTCACCCCCGAACACATGGGGATGGCGTGCCACCAACTTGTCGTGCACCGTGCGGGCCACATCAGCGACCGTGAAGCGACCCTCCTCGGTGGCGATGGCCGAGTGGAACATCACCTGGAAGAGCAGGTCCCCCAGTTCCTCCTCCAGATGGATGTCCGCGTCGGGGTCAGGGGCCTCACCGTCGCCGGGTAGGCCGGCGATGGCGTCGAGGACCTCGTAGGTCTCCTCCAGCAGGTGCCGGGTCAGCGACTCGTGGGTCTGGACCCGGTCCCAGTCGCAGCGCTGGCGGAGGAGCCGAACCAACCCATCGAAGCGGGCCAGCTCCGAAGCCACCGGGGCGACGGCGTCGGCGATCCACAGCGAGGTGAGGTGATCCGCGGTGAAGCTGCGGTCGAGTTCGGCCCGCTCCACCGTGAACATCGCTTCGTCGGGCAGGCCCAGGCGCTGCAGCACCGTGATCGGTGGGCCGTCGAGATCGAGTTCGAGCTTGATGTCCGACAGGACGCGGGCGTTGTGGCAGTGCGCCACCAGCAGCGGCCCCCGCTCGCCCGCCGCTCGTTCGGCGAAGCGGTGACCGTCGATCAGCCGGACCCCGTCCTCGAGCGGGTCCACGCCGAGACGCAACCAGGCCAGGTCGAGGAAGGACATGGCGGCCAGCACCCGCACCTCCACTCCCTCGCGCTGGCGCAGCAAGTCGACGCTGCGCTCCAGCACTCCGGGCGAACCGGGGACGGCGTAGAGCACGGATCGATCGGGGGCCGACCCTGCGACGGCGATCAGCGCGTC
>JANMIX010000250.1:0-2782 GCA_031376015.1 Acidimicrobiia bacterium
GAGCGGCGCGACGGCGCGGCGCACGGCTCGGCCGGCGTCGTAATCGGCGCGGGCATGGCGGACCTGTTCCTGGTCGCGGCCGGCGACGACGTCCTGCTGGTCGAGCCCGCCGCTGCCGGTGTCGAGGTGAAGATGCCGGCCAATCTCGATCCGACCCGGCGGGCGGGCAAGGTGAGTTTCGACGGCTCCCCGGTCATCGTGCTTCCCGGCGCCCGCCAACTCCTTGTCGACCTGGCCCGCACGATCTATGCAGCCGAGGCGGTTGGCATTGCCCGAGAGTGCACCGAGCTTGCGGCCGAGTACGCCAAGGTCCGGGTGCAGTTCGGCCGTCCCATCGCCACGTTCCAAGCGGTGAAGCACCACTGCGCCAACATGCTGGTGGCGGCCGAGCTCGCCACCGCGGCGGTGTGGGACGCGGCGCGTGCGGCCGGTGACGGCGGCGACCAGTTCTCCCTCACGGCCGCCATGGCCGCCGCCCTGGCGATGCCGGCCGCCGATCTCGACGCCAACCTGAACATCCAGGTGCACGGTGGCATCGGCTTCACGTGGGAACACGACGCCCACCTGTACCTCCGCCGCGCGACCAGCCTGGCCGCGGTCGTCGATGCCGATCTGGCCGCCCAGGAGGTGACCGACGTGATCCGCCGGGGCATTCGCCGCGTCCGCACTGTCGACCTCCCGCCGGAAGCCGAGCCGTTGCGCGATGCCGTGCGGGCCTTCGCGGCCCAGGTCGCCGGCAAGGACGAGGCTGCGACGAAGGAAGCCTTGATCGAATCGGGCTACGTCATGCCGCACTGGCCCGCGCCGTGGGGACGCGACGCCGGTGCCGTGGAACAGTTGGTGGTCGAGCAGGAGTTCAGCGCCGCCAAGATCAAGCGCCCCGCCTACGGCATCACCGGGTGGGTCATCCTCACCCTCATTCAGCACGCCACCGAGGATCAGGTGGCTCGATGGGTGCGCCCCGCCCTCAACCAGGATCTCATCTGGTGCCAGCTGTTCAGTGAGCCCGACGCGGGCTCCGACGCCGCCGGCGTGAAGACGAAGGCCACCCGTGTCGACGGCGGATGGCTCCTGAACGGCCAGAAGGTGTAGACCAGCGGGGCCCACCAGGCCAAGTTCGGCCTGGCCACCGTACGCACCAACCCGAACGTGCCCAAGCACGAGGGCATCACGACGATGGTCGTCGACATGGAGGCGGAGGGCGTCGAGGTCCGGCCACTGAAGATGCCCAGCGGTCACTCGGAGTTCAATGAGGTCTTCTTCAACGACGTGTTCGTGCCCGATGACGACGTGGTGGGCCCCGTCGACGGCGGCTGGACCGTGGCCCGGGCCTCTCTCGGCAATGAGAGCGTGAGCATCGGCGGCGGTCAGGGCGGCATGGCCATGCCCATCGACGCCTTCATCCCCCCCTTCGACGCCCATCCCGAGCGGCTGCCGGGCGGCGCGGGGCGTCTCGGTCGCCACATCGCCAACGCCCAAGCGGTGGACATCCTCAACCTCCGCAGTGCCCATCGGGCAGTGGCCGGCGCCGGCCCCGGCGCCGGCGGCAACGTCACCAAGTTGGTTCTCTCGGAGAACGGACACGAGGCCGCCGCGATTCTGGCTGCGCTGGCCGGACCCGAGGGCGCCTTCCTGGAAGGCGGCGGGGCCATGTCCGGCGCGTTGGTGCTGATGCACCGCGCCCTGTCGATCGCCGGTGGCACCTCCGAGATCAAGCGCAACCAGATCGGCGAGCGCATCCTCGGGCTTCCCCGCGATCCACTCATCAACTGAGCTGCTGATTCGGCTCCGCCATCCTGGCGTCGCCTCATTCCGGCTGCTCGCTGGCGCTCGCGACGCCGGGATGGCCGAACGTGATGCGTCACAGGGGGCCGCCGTCCATGGCGGCTGTGAAGGTCTCAGTCTGCGGGTTGGAGTGAGATCCGCTGTATACGAGGCCGGGCGGCCGGTCGTAGGCTTTCTCCCGCACCGACGAAGAGGGGAGTCGCCATGTTCGCCGTGGAGGAGTTCGTTGCCAGTTGCCGAGCGGCGGTGGGCGACAGCCAGCCTCGGCTCGCAGTGAAGGAGGTGCTCGACCGGGCCCTGGCGAACCCATCGCAGATCGAGGCGGCGCTCCCGCCGCGGCGGGCAGAACTGGTGCCCCTGTTCGTCTCCGAGGAACTGACCGTGATGAACGTCGTGTGGGCGCCGGGCATGACCCTCCCGCCCCACGATCACCTCATGTGGGCCGCCATCGGCATCTACGGCGGCGATGAGGAGAACCTCTTCTACCGGCGCACCGCCGGCGGGCTCGTGGCGTCGGGGGGCAAGAGCCTGGCCACCGCCGACTCCGCGCTCCTGGGCGATGACGTCATCCACTCGGTGCACAACCCGCGCGGCCATGCCTTCACCGGTGCCCTGCACATCTACGGGGGGAACTTCATGACCCGGCCGCGCAGCGTGTGGGATCCCGAGACGCTCGAGGCGCAAGCCGCCACCGGCGTGACGATGCTGCGCTTCTTCGACGCCGCCAACTCCGCCATGGAGCGCCCTCTGGCCTGAGGGAACCGGGGCTCAGTGCCTTCTGTGAGGCCCATGAGACCGTGACCTCGCAACCGTGCCAGGCAGGTGACGGCGGCTCCTCCGTCGAATCACCTCAAATGCGGACAATCACGACAGCCACGCACACCCGGTCCCGGCGCGGGGCGGCGGTTGCCGCGGCCGCACTCCTGACCACGGCCGCCGCCCTTGCCGCTGCGCCGGGAGCGAAGGCGCAAGTGCAGGTGCCCGTCCCCGTGATCAG
>JANMIX010000276.1:0-2734 GCA_031376015.1 Acidimicrobiia bacterium
TCCGCGGGCATCAGCGACGATCCCCGCCTGTCGGCGGCTTCCGCCAGCTGTCCGGCGATCCGGTGGAAGCGATGCACCAGGTACTCGACGAGCGCAGGCTCCATCTCCGCCGACCACCGCAATGAATCGCCGGCACGGGCAGCCTTCTCCCACTCCATGAGGTAGTCGATGAACTGCACCGCCACCTCATCGGGAACGTCGACCGACACGGGCTCTCCGTTCGGGGCCCTACCGGACAGCACCGACCGCGCGTAGCCGATCCAGGCCAGGGCGCTGGCAGGACTGCAGGGGCCGAGTTCGACGAGCACGAGGAGCAGCGTACCGACGGCGCCGTTCGGCCCGGCGCGCGGCCAGAGGTCAGGAGTCAGAGGTCCCGGTTCAGTTGTCGCCAGTGTCACCAGAGCCCGCAGCAACGCCGGCGTGCACCGATGAGCCCCTCAGGCCGCGTGCCCGGAAAAGTGGCGGCGCAGGGCATCCATGTCCGCGAAGACCGCCATGGTGTCCACGGGTGCGTCCCAGGGCTCGCCGGCGAACTCGCGGTAGGCCCGGTGCACGTTGAAGGCAAGGCGCTCCGGCTCGGTCCAGCCTGCGTAAGGCCCGAGCTCGATGCGCCGGGCGGCGTCGAGGGCGCTGCGGCCGGCGTCGTAGTGCTGGCGAGCCTCGGCGAAGACGTAGGCCAGGTAGTCGCGCATGGCCAGTACGCCCTCGTTGGTGGCCAGCGGCCCGTGGCCGGGCACCACCACCTCGGCGCCCAACGCCACGATGTGATCGAGCGCCGCCAGCCACCGTTCGCTGGTCCCCTCCCATCCGATGGGTGTGCACTGGTGGAAGAGCAGATCGCCGGTGAACACAACCCCGTGGGCGGGGAGATGCACGATCACGTCGCCGGGCGTGTGGGCCGGCCCGAGGTAGACGATCCGCACCTCGGTACCGTCGAGATCCAACTCGAGTGAGTCCTCCACCAACGTGGTCGGTGGGGTGACCTCCACTCCGGTGAAGTCGTAGGCAGAGAGTGCCTCGGCGAAGGGGCGCAGGAACTCCGGCAACGACTCCGGCGCGGCGGTGCCCAGACCCTGCAGGAAGCCCGGCCCCGCATCACGCCCGAGGTACTCGGCGCACAAACGGTGCCCGATGAGCTCGGTACCGACCTCGGCGTAGAGCTGGTTGCCGTAACAGTGATCGCCGTTGTGATGGGTGTTGACCAGGCGACGGGCCGGTTCGGGCAACACCGTGGCGAACAGGTCCATTGCCCGCGCCGTGGTGGGCAGGTCCCAGTGGGTGTCGATGACCATGCCGCCACCGGCGCGGACCAGCCCCGAGTTGCTCCAGCCCAGCCCCCGATCGGGTTGAAGGCAGGCGAAAACCCCTGGCGCGACCTCGGTCAACTGCACAATCCGACCCTACCCCCGTCTACGATCTGACGGTCCGTCAGATTTCGGTGCCGTTCCGGCGACACCCCCCGGAAAGGGAAGTCCATTGACCAGCGCGCCCCTCGCAGGCCTTCGCATCATCGAGTGCTCGATGCTGGGCCCCGCCGCCATCACCTCCGCCCTCGTCGAACTGGGCGCCGACGTCATCAAGATCGAGCCGCCCGCCGGCGACTACGTGCGCCAGATGACCTGGCCCATCGTGGAGGGCACCTCGTTGATGCACCTGCACATCAACCGGGGCAAGAGGTCGGTCACGCTCGACCTTCGCACCGAGGAGGGTGTCGCCACCTTCAAGGACCTGGTCCGCGACGCCGACGCGGTGGTGGAGGCCATGCGGCCGGGCGGCCTGGCCCGCCGCGGTCTGGGCTTCGAGGACCTGCGCCAGGTCAACCCGAAGATCGTTTTCTGCACCATCTCGGGCTACGGGATGACGGGCCCCTACCGCGACATGCCGAGCCATGGCATCGCCTATGACACCTGGGCCGGTGTCGTGAAGCCTGCCTACGACGACGAGGGGTTCTGCTACATCCCCGAGCATGTGAGCATCGGGATCTTCGCCGGGCCGCTGTACGGGGCGCTGGGGATCCTGGCCGGGGTCGTGCGGGCCCGCGAGACCGGCGAGGGTTGCCAGTTGGAACTGGCCCAGTCCGACGCCGCCGCCGCCTTCGACTGGTATCGCTCCGAGTCCTACCGGGCCTACGAGCGGCCCGAGTCGGAGGTGACCGGCAACGCCGCCGACGGCGGCGAGCGGCGTCCCCCGGCCACCGCCGGCATGCGCGAGGGCGTGCGCTACCAGCTCTACGACACCAAGGACGGCCAACACGTGCTGTTCATGGCGTCGGAGCAGGCGTTCTGGAAGAACTTCTGCGAGGCGCTCGGTCGCATGGATCTCTTCGAGCGCTGGCCGGGGTCGAAGTACGCCGATCACGCCCGCAACAACCGCGAGCTGCAGGCCGTCCTCAAGGAGATCTTCCTCACCAAGACGGCCACCGAATGGCTCGACTTCGGCAACACCGTGAACGTGCCGCTGGCCCCGGTGAACACTCCCGCCAACCTGGGCGACGATCCGCAGTTCCAGGACCGTCTGGGGTGGATCCCCGCCGAACGGTTGGGCGCCGATCAGCTGCCCTCCCCCTTGAAGTTCCTCGACGAAACGCTTCCCCTGCCCGAGAAGGCCCCCACCGTGGGACAGCACACCGACGAGGTGCTACGGCAGGTGTGCGGCTACGACGAGGCCACGCTGGCGGCCAAGCGGGCATCCGGGGCGCTGGGCTGATGCACGGGGCCCGCACCGACGAACAGGT
>JANMIX010000290.1:0-3256 GCA_031376015.1 Acidimicrobiia bacterium
CCAGCACGGGTCCGAACAACGCGCCGCCGTAGTGCAACGACATCGTGAGGCGACTGCCACCGGCGAACTCGCTCACTTCGGCGGTGAGTACCCAGGGCGAATGATTGCGCCCATCAAGCTCCTCTCGGCGGAAGGTCACCCGCGAGCCCGGATCGAACTCGGCGCGCACCATCCGCAGCCGCTTTGAACGGGCCAGCGGACCGAGGCGACCCCGTAGGTCGACCAGCCAGGCGCCGTCGGCCTGTGGGTCGACTCGAGGAACGATGTCGAGCCATCGGGGGTAACTGTCGAGTTCGCCCACGACGGCGAACAGGTCGGCCGCGCCACAGGGGGCGTCGAGCGTGGCAGTGAGGTCCATCGTCTATGTCAGGTCGGGGGGGTGGCGGGCCGGGGGTGCCGCTTGGCGTCCTCGTCGGCCGCCACCAGCAACGGGTACGGGTTGATCGCCGCGCCGCCGAAAGGGTGCACTTCGAAGTGCAGATGGGGGGTGGTGGCATCGCCGGTGGAACCGACATAGCCGAGCAGTTGGCCGGCCTTCACCAGCGATCCCGCCTCGACGTCCTCGGCGTACTCGGACAGGTGGGCGTAGTAATAGTCGGTGCCGCTCTTCCCGGACAGCCAGATGCCGGTGCCACCGAGGCCGCCAGACAGCATGTAGCGGATGACCCCGTCCTCGGTGGCGTAGAGCTCGGCGTGATCCGGCGCCACGATGTCGCAGCCCTGGTGCCAGTGCGCGAATGGGGTGCCGGGCAGGCGCGGCGCCCCGAAGGAGTCCGTGAACGAGTACGGCTCCTGCACGGGGAAGGTGAACCCGTCGATGACGAAATCGCCGCCGGCGGAGGCCACGCTGAGGGCCAGGTCGGCCCGGCGGGCGGCCACCAGTGCCGCCTGCTCGGCGCCCCGCAGCGACTCGAACCTGGCTGTCGCCGACGTATAGGCCCCGGCCAGCGCGGTCTGGGCCTGCGAAGCGGCCCGACGGGCCCGATCGAGCCTGCCGACGGCCTCGCCCGTGCTCTGTGCCATCACGTCGAGCCAGCTGCTGCGCAGCAATGCGAGCTGGAAGCTGGCCGGGTCCACCACCTCCACCAGGTCGGTGTCACCACCGCGCACGTAGGCCTCCACCGCCCGGCGGCGCAGTTCCTCACGGGCGGCAACCAGTTCGGTGACGAGGCGCCGGTTGAGCACGTCAAGGGCACCAACCCGGCTCCGGAGCGCCTTCATGGTGGCTTCGGCCTGGGCGCGCGCTGCGGTGGCCTTGGCCAGTTCCGCGCCTGCCACCTCGGCCGAACTGGCCACGAGATGGGTGTCGACGGTGACCGCGCGGCCCGTATCGATGGGGATCTCCACGCTGCTGACCCCGTCGACCTTGGAGGGGTCGGGAGGGGCGGCGGCCGGCGCATCGCCGTCCCCGGTGGGATCGTTGACCGGCGCCGTCGTGGAGGGCGCCGAGTCCTGGGGTGGGATCGACGGCGGCACCGTCGAGGAGGTCGACCCGGGGGCGGTCGTCGAGGTCGGCCCCAGCGTGGTCGGGGGCACGGTGACGGCGGGGCCGGTGGTGGGCGACTGTGCGAGGGCGCGGGGCACCGCCAGCGCGGTGAGCGCCACAACCACCAGCGCCAGCGCCTTCAATCGCGTCATCCCAGCCGTTCTTCGCACAACCTGCAGAGTCTACGGGCCGGCGCCCCGATCCGAGCAGGCGGCTCAGCGGGGTGAGGGCATCGTCACGACCCGCGCGAGATCGACGCGGAGCCTGATCGGGCTGCCCGACGACAGATCCGCCGACGTGGTGCGCACCTCCAGCGCCCACGGGCCGACGGCCGTCTCCACCACAAAGCCGGTGCCCACGAAGCGGGCCGCCTCGGTGACCCGGCCTTCGAGGTCGCCGGTGGCGTCGACCTCGACAGCGTCGAGTGGCACGACCACTGCCGCCGGGCCATCACGATGGCCGGGCACGGCGATGGTCCCGAGCGGCGTGGCCGCCCGGCCGTCGCGCACGTCGATGTCGTAGACGTTGCGATGCCCGAGGAATCGGGCCACCTCGGCATCGGCGGGCCGGCGCCACACCTCCCCGGGGTTGCCGGCCTGCACCACCTGACCCCGTCGCAGCAGGACCACGGCGCCGGCCATGGTGAGGGCCTCGTGCTGGTCGTGGGTCACGGTGAGCACGCTCTGACCCAGTTCATTGCACAGCCGCCGCAGGTCGCGGGCGAGGTCGTCGCGCAGGGCACGGTCGAGCGAACCCAGGGGCTCGTCGAGCAGCAGCACCGCCGGTTCGGGGGCCAGGGCCCGGGCGAGGGCCACCCGTTGCTGCTCCCCGCCCGACAACGACGCGATCCGGCGGCGCTCGAACCCGCGGAGATCGACCATGGCCAGGGTCTCGGCCACGCGGGCCCGGGCCGGGTCACCGCGGCGGCCGGCCATCCGCAGCCCGAAGGCCACGTTGGCGCCCACGTCGAGATGGGGGAACAACGCGAAGTCCTGGAACATGAGCCCCAACCCGCGCCGCTCGGGCGGGACGCCGGCCAGGTCTCGTCCCCCGACGGTGATCCGCCCTTCGCACGCCACGAGGCCGGCCACCGCCCGCAGCACCGTGCTCTTGCCCGACCCGGATGCACCGAGCAGTGCCACCGTCGTGCCGGCAGGGACCTCGAGGTCGACGCCGTCGAGCGCGGGGTGGTCGCGGTCGGGGTACCGAACCCGCAAGTCCTCCACGCAGAGCGCGATGGGCATCAGAACTCGGGGGTGCCCGGCATACGCAGGCGTTCGATGAGGAACAGCGTGCCGGCAGTGAGCGCCATGAGGATGGTGGCGAGCACCATGGCCAGCGCGAAGTTCCCGGACCCAGGCCGGCTGAGGAGGCGGTAGATGGCCACCGGGATGGTGGGGTTGGCAGTGCGGGCCAGCAGCACCGTGGCGCCGAACTCCCCCAGCGAGATGGCGAAGGCGAAGCCGGCGGCGACCGACAGGGCACGCCGGGCCAGCGCCACGTCGATCTCCCAGCGGGCTCGCCACGCCGAGGCCCCCAGCACGCGGGCGGCCTCACGCACGCCAGGATCGACCGAAGCCAGCACGGGCCCCACGATGCGCACGACGAAGGGCACCGCCAGGAGCGCCTGGGCCAGAGGGATGAGCAGCCACGAACCGCGTAGATCCAGCGGCGGCCGGTCGAGGCCGACCAGGAACCCCACACCGACCGTCAAGCAAGGTGGCGGACTCTTCAACACAGGCGACTTTGAGTTCGCGAACACGATCCTCG
>JANMIX010000298.1:0-3387 GCA_031376015.1 Acidimicrobiia bacterium
CCCACGGAGGTCAAGGACAACGAGTACCGCGTGGCGATCACCCCCGACGGCGTGCGCGAGTTGCACGCCCACGGGGTGGAGGTGTTGGTGCAGTCGGGAGCAGGCAACGGCGCCGCCATCGGCGACGACGAGTACCGCGGCGCCGGGGCCACCATCGCGGCCACGGCGGCCGAGGTATGGGCCCGGGCCGGCATCGTGTGCAAGGTCAAGGAGCCCCAGTCGGGCGAACTCGACCTGCTTCGCCCCGACGGTGTGCTCTTCACCTACCTGCACCTCGCCGCCTACCCCGCGGTGGCCAAGGGTCTGCTGGCTTCGGGCGCCACCGCCATCGCCTATGAGACGGTGCAGACCGAGACCGGCGCGCTGCCCTTGCTGGCGCCCATGTCGGAAGTGGCCGGGCGCCTCGCCACCCAGATCGGCGCCCATTGGCTGGAGAAGGCCAATGGCGGCCGCGGCGTCCTGTTGGGCGGCGCACCGGGGGTCCGCCCGGCGCGGGTGGTCGTGCTCGGCGCCGGCAATGTGGGCTGGAACTCGGCCTGGATCGCGGCGGGCATGGAGGCTGAGGTATTGCTGCTCGACAAGAACCTCGACCGGCTCCGCTGGGTCGACCAGCTCCACAAGGGTCGCATCATGACCCTGGCGTCGAACCGCGGCGCGGTCGAACGTGCCCTCGCCCACGCCGACCTGGTCATCGGCGCCGTGCTGGTGCCCGGGGGGAGGGCGCCGGTGGTCGTGACCGACGTCATGGTGGCCCAGATGAAGCCGGGTTCGGTGCTGGTCGACGTGGCCATCGATCAGGGGGGTTGCATCGAGGGCATCCGCGAGACCACCCACACCGACCCCGTTTACGAACGGCACGGCGTGCTGCACTACGCGGTGGGCAACATCCCCGGCGCCGTGCCCCACACCTCCACCTACGCCCTCACCAACGCCACCCTGCCCTACCTGCGCGACCTGTGCGTGCACGGGGTGGACGTCGCCTGCCAGCGTGATCCGGCGTTGGCGAAAGGGGTCAACGTGCGGGCCGGCGAGATCGTGCATCCGGCCGTGGCCGAGGCCCTTGGTGGAGAGGCGCTTGGTTGAACTGGGCCGCCGGCGGACCACAATGATCCGAATGCCCGTGGAGCGGAACCCCAGTGTCGAGGACATCGAGGAGGCCCTCGTCGAGGGGGATCGCCCCATCGTCACCGGCACCGCCCGGGCCGCCCTGCAACAGAAGACGTTCCGCACCGTGTTCATCGGCGCCTTCCTGTCGAACATCGGCACCTGGATGCAGAACGTGGTGCTCGGTGCGTATGCGTACGAGATCTCCAAATCGTCGACCTTCGTGGGGCTGCTCGTCTTCGCCCAGTTGGGCCCCATCCTCTTGCTGTCGATCGTGGGCGGGGTCATCGCCGATGCCGTCGACCGGCGCCGCCTGCTGGTGTGGCTCTCCATCGAGCAGATGCTGGGTTCGTTCGTGCTGGCCTTCATCACCGCCGCAAGCCATCCCTCACGGGGGGCCATCTTCCTCGCCGTGCTCGCCATCGGCATGGGCAACGCGGTCTACGCCCCGACCTACTCGGCGCTGCTGCCGGGCCTGGTCGGCCGCGCCAACCTGGCCGGTGCCATCTCGCTGAACTCGGCCCAGATGAACGCGTCGCGCGTCATCGGCCCCATCATCGGCAGCGTCGCCTACCACGCCTTCGGACCGGCTTGGGTGTTCGCCGGTAACGGGCTGACCTACCTGTTCGTGGTGTTCGCCCTGTTCCTGGTGGTGCTCCCCCCGCCCGCGCCCATGGCCGACCCGAGCAGCCGAGGTTGGCGCCAACTCACCGTCGGGGTGCGGGTGGCTCGGAGCGACCGGGTCGTGGGGCGCTCACTGGTGATCGTGTTCCTGTTCTCGCTCCTCTCGCTGGTGTGGGTGGGCCAGCTGCCGGTGGTGGCGGCCGAGAACCTGGGCATCAACCCCAAGTCCGGCGCCTACGGGATCCTGTACGCCACCTTCGGGACCGGGGCCCTCATCGGCGCGCTCGCCATCGGTTCGATCTTCTCGGGGATGTCCCGCCCGCGCCTCGTGCGCAGGGCCCTGGTCGGGTACGCGTGCACGCTGGCGGTCTTCGCCAGCCTGTCCCACCCGGTGCCGGCCTACATCGTCATCGCGGTGCTCGGCGCCTTCTACTTCGGGATGATCACGGCGCTGTCGACCACCATGCAGGAGCGCCTGGAGGACAACGTGCGAGGCCGGGTCATGGCCCTGTGGCTCATGGGCTTCGGTGGCACCGTGTCGTTGGGCAACCTGTTCTACGGCCCCATCATCGACCAGGTCGGCGTGCGCCCGGTCTTGCTGTTCGGGGTGGTCATCGCCTTCGCCCTGGCGTGGTATGCCGATCTGCGTCCCCCGCCGGTCGCCGTGCCCACCGGCGCAGTGCCTGCCGCAGCCGACTGATCCCTCAGGCGTCCAGCAGGGCCTCGGCCAGCCGTTCGAGCCCGGCAACCCTGCTGGCCTTGACCAGCACGGCGTGGCCCGGCTGCAGCGGGCCCAGCGCACCGGCCGCCGCCTCCCAGCCGGCCAGGGGCTCGAGGCCATAGGCATCGGTGCCCACCACCAGCAGTTCGATCCCCAGCTCCTTCGCCAGGATCGCGGTGGCCTGGTGGGCGGCCTGCGAATCGGCGCCCAACTCGGCCATGACGCCCACCACCGCCACCCGCCGCTCGGCGGGCATGGAGGCCAGCGAGCGCAGGGCCGCCTCCATCGAGGTGGGGTTGGCGTTGTAGGCATCGTTGATCACGACCGCGCCCGAGCGGGTGCGGCGCACGTCCATACGCCAGGGCGACAGCGTGGCCGTGGACAGCGCGGCGACGGCCGCGTCGAAGTCGACTCCACAGGCGGTGGCGGCGGCGACCGCCGCGGCGGCGTTGGTGGCCTGATGGAGCCCGCGGGCCTGCAGCAACACCTCGGCGCGCTGCTCGCCGTCGAGGATCCAGAAGCGGGGACGCAACTCGTCGTCGAGGCGGATCCCCTCCACCCGGATGTCGCAGTGCTCACCGATGCCGTAGGTGCGCACCGCGCAGCCGGCGCGGTGCCGCATGGCCAGCACCCGCTCGTCGTCGCCGTTGAGGATGGCCACCCCGCCATCGGGGAGCGACGCCACCAGCTCCCCCTTCGCTTCGGCCACATCCTCGATCGAACCGAACAGCTCGGTGTGGGCCAGGGCCACCGCCGTCACCACACCGACGGTGGGCCGGGCCACCTCGGCCAACAGCGCCACGTGACCATGACCCCGGGCCCCCATCTCGATCACCAGCGCCTCCACGTCGTCGGGCGCGGCGCACAGCGTGAGAGGGACGCCGAGTTCGTTATTGAACGACTTCTCGCTGGCCTGCACCCGCAAGGTTGCGCCCAGG
>JANMIX010000330.1:0-7588 GCA_031376015.1 Acidimicrobiia bacterium
CTCCAGCACGACCATCTCGTCAGCCAGTACGGCGGCATCGAAGGGGTCATGGGTCACCAGCAGTCGAACACCGCGATGGACGGAAAGGTGGGTGTGCAGTTCGCGCCGCACGCTCACCCGGGTGGCCGCGTCGAGCGAACCGAGGGGTTCATCGAGCAGGAGCAGGGTCGGGTCCACCGCCAAGGCCCGAGCCAGTGCCACCCGCTGCGCCTGCCCCCCGGACAGTTCCCGGGGCCGGGCCCGCTCGAACGCGGACAAGTCGAGCCGCTGTAGCCACTCGCGGGCATCGCGCTCGGCCCGCCGCCGGCGGGTGCCGCGAGCGCGGAGCCCGAAGGCGACATTGGCCAGCACATCGAGATGGCCGAAGAGACGCCCATCGCCGAAGACCATGCCGACCGAGCGTTGCTCGGGCGCCACCCAGGTCCGCGATGCCGGCTCGTCCAACACGCGTCCGTCCAGTGAGATCCTTCCCTCCTCAACCGCGTCCAGGCCGGCCAGGACCCGCAGCAGGGTGGTCTTGCCGGCCCCGTTGGGACCGACGATCGCCACGGTGTGGCCCATGGGAGCACTCAGTTCGACGTCGAGGACGAACGTGCCGATGCTGCGCCGCACCCGGGCGTCGAGGCTCATCGCACGCTCAGCCAACGGTTGCGAAGGGCCACCAGCACCACCACCGACACCACCAGCAGCACCAACGACAAGATGACGGCTCCGTCGGCGTCGCTGCCCTGCAGGCGTAGGTAGACGAACAACGGCAAGGTCTGGGTGCGGCCCTGCAGGTTGCCGGCGAAGGTGATGGTGGCGCCGAACTCGCCGAGCGCCCGTGCCCAGCAGAGCACTGCACCGGCCACCAGGCTCGGCAGCACCAGCGGCAACGTCACGTGCAGGAACACGTAGGCACGCGATGCGCCCAGCGTGCGTGCGGCATCCTCGGCGGCGCGATCGAGATTGCCGAAGGCGGCCTCCAGCGTCAGCACCAGGAACGGCATCGCCACGAAGGTCTCCGCAAGTACCGCCCCCGCGGTGCTGAAGGGCAGGTGCACGCCCGCAGCGTCGAGTGGGGCGCCGACCAGGCCGCGTCGACCGAAGGCGAGCAGCAGCGCGGCGCCGCCGACCACCGGCGGCAACACCATGGGCAACGTGGTCAACGCCCGCACCACCCGCTTGCCGGGATAGTCCACCCGAGCCTGCACCCACGCCAGTGGCAGCCCGAGGCACAGGGCGACGGCCGTGGCCGACAGCGATGTCACCAATGACAGGCGCAGGGCGTCGCGGGCCGGGCCGCTGGAGATCACCTCCCATGCCGACGACCACGGCGCGTTCCAGGCAAGACCCGCCAGGGGCAGGCCGAACAGCACCGCGGCGGCCACCGCCGGCACCACCGCCAGCCACGGCACCGGATCGCGGCGAGCCGTCCCTCTGATCACGGTGCGGCGAGAAATCCGTGGGCCAGTAGTTGGGATTGCACCGCACCGTGCACGGTGGCGTCGACGAACCCGGCGGCCGCGACGGGGTTCCGGCTGGCCTGGAGCACCGCGATCAGATAGCTGGCCGTGACGTTCTGTGCGGCGGTGAGCGCCACCCCGTCCACACGCCCCGCGGCGGCACGCACGTCGGTCACATAGGCGATCGTGGCGTCGGCCTCACCGGCGGCCACCCGGGCGACGGCGGCACGCACGTCGGGCTCGCGGGAGCGGACCCGAACCGAAACCTTGGCCTTGGCCAGGACGGCGTCGGCGTAGCGACCGGCCGGCACCGACGTGTCGGCCAACACGACCACGGTCCCGTTCCGGGGCAGGTCGGCGAGCGAGGCGATCCGCTTCGGGTTGCCCTTCTCCACCACGATCACCAGGAGGTTCCGGGCGAACACCCGGGGGGTCTGCACCAGCCCGGCCTTCACCAACGTCTGCATGGATGTGGCATCGGCGGTGGCGACCACATCGGCCGGGGCCCCCGCCTGGAGCTGGGCCACCAGCGCCCCCGATCCGGCGAAGCTGAACTGCAGATCCAAACCGGGGACCTGCGCCTTGAAGTCCTTCGACCCGGCGGTGAAGGCGTCGGTCAGGGACGCGGCCGCGAACACCAGCAGGCGGCTGGTCTCCCCCGCCGTTGCCGAGTTGTCCGCGCCGCCACTGCAGGCCGCGAGCAAGAAGAGCGTGAGGATCACGGCCGGGACCACCCGGCGTCTCCGGGCCCGAGCGCTCGCCATGCGGGGCAAGCTACCCGTTGGGCGATCCGGCCCTTCGTACCTCGCCGGCGCAGCAAGCGACCGTAGGCCAGCCAGGTGCGGGGCCCCAACCGGGTGGCCGCAGCGGTAGGTTCCCGGCTGCCGACTACCCAGGGGGACCCCATGCAAACTCGTCGATTGGGCGCGACCGGTGTCCAGGTCAGCCCGCTGTGTCTGGGCGCCATGATGTTCGGTGCCTGGGGGAACCGCGACCACGACGACTGCGTCGCCATCATCCATGCCGCGCTCGACGCGGGCATCAACTTCATCGACACCGCCGACATGTACGCCGCCGGCGAGTCCGAGGAGATCGTGGGCAAGGCGCTGCAGGGCCGTCGTGACCGCGTGGTGCTGGCTACCAAAGTGCACGGCCCCATGGGTGAGGATCCCAACATGGCCGGCAACTCCCGGCGCTGGATCATCCAGGAGTGCGAGAACTCGCTCCGCCGCCTGGGCACCGACTACATCGATCTCTACCAGGTGCACCGGCCCGACCCCCAGACCGACATCGACGAGACGCTTGGCGCCCTCACCGACCTGGTGCGCCAAGGCAAGATCCGCTACCTCGGCTCCTCGACCTTCCCCGCCTCCGCAATCGTCGAGGCCCAGTGGACCGCCGAGCGACGCCAGCGCGAGCGGTTCATGTGCGAACAACCGCCCTATTCGATCCTGGTGCGCGGCATCGAGGCCGATGTGCTGCCCACGTGCGCTCGCTACGGGATGGGCGTCATCCCTTGGAGCCCGTTGGCCGGAGGCTGGCTCAGCGGCAAGTGGCGCGTGGGCGCGGAGGATCTCGGCAGCCGGCGGGCGCGGCTCGTGCCCGACCGCTACGACCTGTCCCGGCCGGAGAATCAAGCGAAGCTCGTTGCTGCCGATGGGCTGGCGGTCCTGGCGGAGAAGGCGGGTCTGCCACTGGTGCACATGGCGCTGGCCTTCGTGCTTCGTCACCCGGCGGTGAGCGCCGCCATCATCGGGCCGCGCACCATGGAGCAGTTGACGAGCCAACTCGGCGCCACCGAGGTGGTGCTCGACGACGAGATTCTCGACGCCATCGACGAGATCGTCGCGCCCGGCACGAACTTCTCGTGGGCCGACGCCGGCTACACCCCGCCCTCGGTGGGCGATCGACGCCAGCGCCGCCGCTGAGTCATCGCGTCGGGCAGCTCAGTCGGCGGCGGCGGCGGCGAAGGCGGCCATCCGCTCCGCCGTGCGGGCGGCACCGGCGCGCTGAAGCCACTTGAAACGAATCGGCATGTCGGTGGCGGCCACCACCCGCATGCCGAGTTCGCGAACAGCCCGCGGCTGTAGCCGCATTGACAGGCGCACCGCACGCAGCACGCGTTCGAAACGCCGCTGGCGTGCCGCACCCCATTCGAAGCCGTAGGCGTCACGCAACGATTGGGGGAGCAACCCCACGGTGACGAGTTGGTGCGGGCGCGCCGACAGCCGGTCGAGACCCAAGGGGAGCGGGGGCACCAGGACAGCGTGCGCCACCATCCGCGCCGCGGGGGTCACCCGCAACTCGTGGTCGATCATGTGCGTCAGGTACGCGGTGAAGGCCTCCCACGTCGGCGGGCACTCAGCCTCGGTCATGCCGCAGGCGAGGCCGACCGCAACCCAGTCCTCGTAGTAACGGTTCCGCTCCGGCGCGCGGAGAGCCGGAAAGGTTCGTTCGTAGACCATCAGCGCGGTGTCCACCAGAGTGGCCCACACCCACTTGAGGAGCGCGGGGTCCAGCGCCCGGTAGGGCTGACCGTCATCGGTGGTACCGACCACCCGTTGATGCATGGCGCGCAACGCATCCGCCTGGCGGGCCGAGGATTCCGGCGAGCCGAAACTGAGCCGGATCATCACTTCCAGGGTGCGGAACAGCCGGGCCCAAGGGTCGGTGGCATACGTGGAGTGCTGCTCGACGCCCGCCGCCACCGCCGGGTGGGCGACCTGCAACAGCAACGCCCGGCCCCCTCCGAGGATGGCCACCGGTTCGGCGTTGACCTTCCAGGCGATGCTCTGGCGAGACAGCGGAAGGGTCACGGCAGCACCGGGCTCTGCACCGAGTGAGCGGGACGGCATGGACGGAGTGAAGCACACCGGCGAGGCGAAGTGCATCCGGACACACCGCAGCACGAAGCGCAGGGTCGACGCGGCTCAGCGGAACCCGGCGCGGGCCATGACCCGACGAAGCCCTGGGAGCAAGTCGAGCGCCACGCGCAGATCTTGGGGACGGAAGGTCAGCGCCTCCACCTCACTGCCCGCCACCGCCGACACGGGCGCCGGGTGCGGAGCCTGCCGGCCGTCGGCCATGCAACCGGTGCCGAAGAGCCACGCGCCGGCACCGGCCACCGCCAATGGCCGCCCGCAAGAACTCAGCAGTGCAGCGCCATCGAGCACGACGTAACTCCACGGCGACGGCACACCTTCTACCGCCAGGACCTCACCGGAGGGGATGGTGACCAGGTCGGCGAGCCGGCCAAGGTGAAGCAGATCGTTCGCGGTCGCACCCGGCAGCACTCTGGCCTCGGCCAGTCGCTCGAGCTTCCCGTCAACTCCCGATCGCATGCCCGAATCATCCGACTTTTCAGCAAATGCGACAAACGATTTTCGCGGTCTCCCTCAGCCGCCGAGAAAGCTCAACGTCAGGTGGGCGGTGTCGTTGAACCGCCGTACGACCCAGCGTTCCCCCGTGACGACCAGGTGCGAGATCGAGGCGTTGTCGGCTCCCGAGAACGCGAGACCTGACACACCGACCGCCTGGCCGATGGCCTCGCCGATGACCCCGCCGTGCACCACCGCCACCACCAGCGCATCGGGATGGGCGACGGCGATCCGGTTGATCCCTCCCCGGACCCGCGCCCCGAACACCTCGGCCGGCTCCGAGCCGGGGATCACATCCCACCGCCCCTGGGTGAAGATCTGCTCGATCAACGGGTGCCCCTCGGCCGCGAACTTGCGGAAGGCGCCCCCCTCCCAGTCACCCAGATGCACCTCGCGAAGGTCGGCCTCCACCTGCGGGCTCAGCCCGAGGCGGGCGGCCAGCGGCGCGGCGGTCTGCACCGTTCGCCGCAGGGTGGTGACGTAGAGCGCATCGATGGCCTCCGAACCCAGTCGTTCGGCCAGCTTCTCGGCCTGAGCGTGCCCGCGGGGATCCAGGGCGGGATCGCCGTGGCCGTCCACCAGCGGGAACGGCGCGTTCGGGTCGGCCGGCTGGGATTCGCCGTGACGAACCAGGAGGATCTCGCAGGCGCCCCGCGGGCGCCGGAAGCGATGCTGGCGGTAGGTCTCGTCGGCGGTACCGGACATCGTCGGGACGATAACCCTGCGTGCTCAAGGAGACCACGGTCGGACTCGGAGGGTGACTTCACTCTCGGAGCGTGACCTGGGCCCGCACCACACCGGCCCGGTCGTGCACGGCGGACAGCTGTACCGCTGCGCCCTCCGGTGCCCTCACCGTCCACTCGGCCATGGCCCGATCATCAGTGCCGTCGTGGGCCACGCCGAACATGCCGATGCTGCTGTGCCGCTGCGAGCGCCCGTGCAGCTGGCCCAGATCCACGTCTGACCGGCACCCCACCAACTCGGCACCGGCAGGCAACACACAACGGGCCCGCAGGGGGAGCACGACCCGGCGACGCACGGCCTGCTCGGTGACGTTGGTGGGCAGCCATCCGGCGTTGTCCACCACAAGCCGTACCTGCCAGAGATCCTCGCCCAGGCGGGTGACCTCGGTGTGGCGTAGACGAAGCAGGGGTGACACCAGCGCGTAGTACACGGCCAGTTCCGAATGGGGTGCCACCTCGGCTTCGAGCAGGTGCGGCGGCGGGTTCCGGAACACCGCGGCGCTGTGCCATCCTCCCAACTCGACCGGACCCAGCTCGGGGTGCTCGAAGGGGTACCAGTCGACGTAGCCACCCGGCACGTGGTCATCGACCCACGCCAGTAGCCGCAGCTCGTCGTCCAGGCTGTGGCGGACGTACCAGTCGATGGGATGGGCGTCCTCGATGCCGGCGGCACGCAACGGGTTCCAGAACTCGGTGGTCCAGGAGAACAGGCCCTGCTGGTCGTAGGCCCAGTCGTCGCCCGTGCCGGTGATCACGTCCTTCGGGTCGTAGCGAAAACCGTGGAACACCGAGATCGACGGATAACCGGTGATGGCGGTGCCGGCCTCGCCCAACATCTCGTAGGTCCGCAGATCGACCGTGGGCATGGCCTCGTCGGGTTCGTTGGAATAGGGGCGCAGATGTACGCCCGACCACGTGTGATAGGCGAAGTAGGCGCACACGTTGGGACGCTCGACCACGCCCTGCACCACGGCGCGGACCTCGGGTTCCGAAGTCGGGTAGTCACCCGAGCCCGACGGTGAGACCGCGCTGTCAGGAAATCGCCGCCACTGGAAAGGGAAGTTCCGGTTCGAGTCGATTCCGGCCAGTGGCTTGGCGAGCGGGATGGCGACACCGTCGTAACCGTGCACCCGACCCTCGTTCAGCAGCCGGTAGTACGGGCCCGGGCCGTCCTCGTCGGGTGCGCGCGCCACCAGCAGGCGCGGATCGGAGTGCAACGGCTTCCAGGTGCCGTTCGGATCGGGGATCCGCATGAGCAGCGACTGGCCGTCGTGGTCCACGTCGCCGGGGACGAGACCATCCTGTTGGTCGGTACGGGGCCAGGCCCGCACCGTGGAGCGAACCTCGAAGGGCACCTCGCTGAGCGCGAGTTCGGCGCCGTCGGGGTTGACGCGGGGCACGACGTAGAACGCGCGAGTGTCCAGCGCTCTCGTCACCCGCTCGTCGTGGCCGTAGCCGGTGCACAGGTGATGCACGAGGTGCACCAGCGCCACCGACGCGGTGACCTCGGTGGCATGAATGTTGCCGTCCAGCCAGACGGCCGGCTTCTCCCGCGCGGGGCCGGTGTCGGTGTTGGTCACGGTGACCAACCACAGCTCGCGCCCCTCGTGGCTCCGGCCCAGCACCTCGAGCGTGCACAAGCGCGGATGGTCTGCCGCCAGGCCCTGAAGCCATTCGGTGAGCTCGGCGAAGCGAGGAAAGCGATCGAACACCGGCCCGCTCATGCTGGCCCCACGCGTCCGGTCGTGACATGGGCACACCGCAGCGCCGTACGGTCGGACATCGAGGACCTCGCAGGGAGTCAGGGAGAGGGCGGGCAGTCAGTTCTACCTTTCGCTGCGGTCCCGCGCCGGGCGTGACAGGGTGGGGTCACGCAGCGCTCACCGAGGAGACAACTCCGTTGCCCGACGAAACCCTGACCGAGGAGCAGCAGCAGTCGTTACGGGAAGCGGTGCCCAAGATGATGGCCCGCTCCCGCCACATCGCCTATCTGGGCGTGGTGTTCGAACGCTACGAGCCCGAC
>JANMIX010000332.1:0-5157 GCA_031376015.1 Acidimicrobiia bacterium
CAGCGCAAGGGGCGGTAGTCGTAGTGGAGCACGTTGAGGTGGAATTCCTCGCTGTCGCGAAGCTCCATGACGCAGTCGCCCTGCTGGATCAACTGGCCGAACGGTGCGAAGGCCTCGGCGCGCAGCGGCTCGGCTCGCACGGTGAAGGTTCTAACGTCGGGCACATGGCTGATCTTGACACGGTGCGAGCGCGGCTGGCCGCGGCCGGCCTGGTGCTGCACGGACCCCACCCGCCGCACGACCCGCTGGTGGCCGTGATGGTGCACGGCGATCGGGCGTGGACCTCCGGCCAGCTACCGCGCATCGACGGTGAGCTGACGTGCCTGGGTCTGCTGGGCGACACGGTGACCGTGGAGGAGGGCTACGTGGCCGCCCAGGTCTGCGCCCTCAACGCGCTGGCCGTGCTGGAGGCCGAACTCGGCTCCCTCGAGCGCGTGGACCGGGTGCTGCGGGTGACGGGTTTCGTGGCCTCGGCGCCGGGTTTCGACCAGCAGCCTCAGGTGGTCGACGGTGCGTCGCATGTGCTCGTCACCGCGTTCGGCCCGCGAGGCGGGCATACGCGATCGGCGGTCGGGGTAGCTGCTCTGCCACGCCGGGGTGCGGTGGAGATCGAGGTGGAGGTGGCGTTGCGCGATGGCTGAAGACCACGAGGGCAGCGACTACAGCGAGCACGAGAACCCGCATCGGGCCTTCGCCATTGAGGCGTTCAACCGCTCGTGGGAGCTGCTGGAGACCGAGAACCGGACCGATGACCAGGATGCCGAGCTGCTGAGTGCCGCGTTCGCCTCGCGCTGGCACTGGCAGCACGCGGGCGGCGTGGAGCAACTCGCGCTCGGCGACCATCAGATCGCCAAGTCTGCCGCTGTGGTGGGCCTCGGTGACCTGTCGGCCCGCTTCGCCCGGCGGGCCTGGAATGTGGCCGAGGTCCACCAGTGGACCGACTGGAAGCGCGCCGCGATGGCCGAGGGCATGGCCCGAGCCTGCGTGGCCCAGGGCGACGACGCCGGCCGGGATCACTGGTTCGCGGTGGCCCGCGACGCGCTGGCGACCGTGGCCGACGCAGAGGATCGGGAAGTGGTCGAGAGCCAGTTGGTGGAGTTGCCGGGGTGGACGTCGCAGTAACCTGCGGCGATGGACGTCCGGTCGATCGAGGATTGCGAACCCACCATCGAGCACAACGGCACGGTGCCGGTGTGGTGGCTCGTGCAGCCCAGGGAGATGTTCGAGATCACCAAGGGGGGCCATCTCGAACTGGTCAGCGAGTTCGAGGTCGCCGGCGGCGGCTTCGTGGATCCCCACAACCACCCGACGCACGAGTTCTATTACGTCACCTCCGGGCGCGGGATCATGACCATCGGTGACGAGAGCCGCGAGATCCGCCAAGGGGACCTCGTCCACATCCCGCCCATGGAGGTGCACTCGCTGCGCCCCGTCAGTGACCACGCGCCGATCCACTGCTTCGCCTTCGCGGTCGCCACTCCCGACGCCGGGGTCATCGACTACACGTCGCACTGAGCCCCGCGCCGAGGCTGCCTCACTCGAGCAGGCCGCAGACGCGTTCGGCGGCGTCGATGAACTCCTCGACCATGTCGAGTACCACCTGGCGGGCGGGCTTCACCTGGTTCATCTGCCCAACGGCCTGGCCCACGAAGTAGTTGACCAACTTGCGGGCGCCTTCGTTGCTGGCGGCCGAGCGGCGCATGCGGCCCTGGGCCTCGGCGATGAGCATCCCGTGCAGGGGCATGGGAAGCGGATCGGGGTTGGCCGGATCGTCCCACTCGTCGGTCCAGGCGCTGCGCAACTGCCGGGCCGGCTTGCCGGTGGAGGCCCGCGAGCGCACCGTGTCCGACGAGGTGGCGGTGAGGAACTTCTCCTTCACCACCGGATGGGTCTCGGCCTCCTCGGTCGTGAGCCACACCGACCCGCACCACACGCCCTGGGCGCCCAACGCCATCGACGCCGCGATCTGGCGGCCGGTGGCGATACCCCCGGCGGCCAGCACGGGTGTACCCGGCACCGCGTCGACCACCTCGGGGATCAGCACCATGGTGCCGATCTCGCCGGTGTGCCCGCCCGCCTCGTAGCCCTGGGCGACGATGATGTCGACGCCGGCCTGGGCCTGGCGTTCGGCGTGCTGTCGTTTGCCCACCAGGCCGGCCACCACCACGCCGTTGGCATGCGCGTGCTCGACCATGAAATCGGGTGCCGGGCCGAGGGCGTTGGCCACGAGTCGGGTGCGGTGGGCGAAGGTGACGTCCAGCAGAGGCATCGCGCCCTTGTGCGACCACGACAGCAGGCCGACGTCCCGGGGGAGGGCCTCGTCGCCCGGCAGGGGCGGTACGTCGTAGCGGGCCATGATGTCGTCGACGAAGCGACGGTGCTCCTCGGGGATCATCCCTGCCAGCGTCTCGCCGGACATCCCGCCTTCTTCCACGCCCACGTACTTGGCGGGCACGAGCACGTCCACCCCGAAGGGGATGTCGCCCAGTTGCTCCTCGAGCCAGGTCAGTTCGATGTCGAGCTGCTCGGGGGTGAACGCCACCGCTCCCAACACCCCGAGACCACCGGCTTTCGAAACGGCGGCCACCACATCGCGGCAGTGGCTGAACGCCAGGATGGGGAACTCGATGCCGAGCATGTCGCAGACACGTGTACGCATGGTGGGGATCATTGCCCGCCTCGCCAGGCCACACCAGCCCGTACGGTGCCTCGGCCACCGCGCCCGCGACAGCGGAGGGCAGCACTGCATGCGGCAACGACGAAGTGTGGCGTTACCCTCGTCCCATGCCGGAGACCGGACCCGAGAACTGGGACGAGGGGGTGGAGCGCATCCTCGTCGTCGCCGCCCACCCCGACGACATCGACTTCGGCTTCGCCGGCAGCGTGGCGGCCTGGACCGAGGCCGGGATCGACGTGACCTACTGCCTGGTGACCGACGGTGAAGCCGGCGGTTCGGACATGGCCATCTCACGACCGGAGATGGCTCGGATCCGCCGAGAAGAGCAGACCAAGGCCGCCGCGGAGGTGGGGGTCAGCGAGCTCGTCTTCCTTGGCTTCCCCGATGGCCGGGTCGTCGCCGATTTCGACCTGCGGCGGGCGCTGACGCGCGCGATCCGCCAGATCCGGCCCCAGCGGGTGGTGGCGCAGTCGGCCGTCCGCAACCTGCAGCGCATCTACGCCAGCCATCCCGACCATCTGGCTGCGGGGGAGGCCACGCTGTGCGCCGTCTACCCCGACGCCCGCAACCCGTTCGCCTTTCCGGAGCTCCTCGAGCGCGACGGCCTCGAACCCTGGAAGGTGAACGAGGTGTGGGTCGGTGGCTTCGGTGCCACGCCCGATCGGTGGGTCGACACCACCGACGTGATCGATCGCAAGATCGCCGCGTTGCTCTGTCACCGCTCCCAGTTGGCGGCGCCCGACCATATGGGCCCGATGCTGCGCGAATGGGCGGCCGGTCAGGCCAGGGCCTGCGGGTTACCCGAGGGCCGCCTGGCCGAGGTCTTCACCTACGTCGACACTCGCTGAACAGACGCTGGCCAGCGGCAGGGGAACGGACGGGAACGGCGGGCCTCGCTCAAAGGCCGAGCCGGCGCAACAGAGTGGGCGGTACGCCGTCGTCACCCCGGGCCAGCATGCCGGCGCGCTCCACGTTGATCGGGTGCCATTCGGCATCCGCCCAGCCGTCCCACGGACCGGGGGCGAGGCGGTCGGGTTCACCCCCCGCCGCGACCACTGCACGTAGATAGGCCTGTAGTTCTCGCACCTCCTCCTCGCCGCCGATGGGCCCGTGGCCGGGCACGATGATCGGCGCCAGGGCCAGCAGCGCGTCGAGGGCGTCGGCCCACGCCGCGGGGTCGCCCTGATGGGCCATGGGGGTCACGCCGAACGAGCACAGGGCCCCGGCAAAGACCACTGCGGCTCCGGCGAGGTGGGCGACCAGGTTCTGCTCCTGCTGGCCACGGAACGGGTGCAACGCCACCGCAGGTGTGAGTTGCACCGGCGCGTCGACGATGTGGGTGACCGGGCGGGTGGCCCACTCGTCGGTGAACTCGGCTGCGATGCGCGGGTACAGCGCGGCCAGGATCGCCGGGTCGGCGGGTTGGTCGAGGTAGGTCGACGCCTGCGGGCGCCCGTAGACGGCGGCGTTGCGGAAGCGGGCGGTGCCGCCGGAGAACTCCGCGTTGCTCGACGACAGGACCACCTGGCGGATGGGGAGCCCGATGGCGTCCACCGCCGCGCCGAAGGCGTCCCACTGCGAGGGCACCGCCAGGGCGTCGAGCACCGTGATCCCCTGGGCTTCGACCACGACCCCGGCGTTGGCGTGGCCGTGGCCCGGTTGTTCCGCCAGCCACACCTGCACCCCCGGCGCCAGAAGTACCAGCTCGCCGCTCACGGCGCACCTGCAGGCCGGATCATCTCGGAGTGGGCGATGCCGTCCTCGACGAAGTCGTGCCCGGTGGCCTGGAAGCCGAAATGGGCGTACCAGTCGCAGAGACGGCTCTGGGCGTCGATGACGATCTCGCCCGGTCCGCTGGCCGCCATGACGTTGCGCAACAGGGCGGCGCCGAGACCGGTGCCACGAGTAGCGGCCGACGTGCAAGCCGCTGCCTTCGTTGCCGTCGCTCGGCAGCGCGCCCTCGGCGAGGGCCCCGTCGGCGCCGTCGAGGCCGACGACGATCGCGTGGACGAGCGGCTGCGGCGTCGGCGCATCGGCATCCTCGACGATCAGGAGCAGCGACGCCGCGTCGGGCGGGACGCCGATCCATTGCAGCGGCGGCGACAGGCCGGGGCCGTCGGCGGTGTAGCGCGCCGGGATCGGCGCGTGGTCGACGAAGGCCAGGCTCGCGACCGCGATCGCGGCCATGCCGGCGCGCAGGTCGACCGCCTGGAAGGCGGTCTTGTCGAGGCCGGCGCGCTGGCCCCGAAGGGCATGACCGACGGCGTCGGGAAGCTTTTCGAGCACAAGGTCTCCTGCAGGGAAGGGCCAATCGGCATTCCACATGCCCAGCGCCACAGCGGCGCGATCACGACGAGACGTCTACCCACGTCTGGAGAATCCTGATCTGCGGTTCCAGCGGCTGCATCAGCGAGGGCAGCGAAGCGGGAGGGAGCCCCTGACGGTTCGAGAGACGTGTGAGGCGCCTCCGCGCCTCACAC
>JANMIX010000342.1:0-2163 GCA_031376015.1 Acidimicrobiia bacterium
CCAGCACGATGGCCGCCAACTTGGCGGGGTTGGTGGCCCCGGCCTGGATGTCGGTGGGGGACACGCTGGCCGCGGTGTTGATCGGCTTGAGCGGTCCGGTGGCGAGGCTGTTGAACGGGAACTGCTCGGGCGGGAGCTCGCCCGGCATGTTGCCCGACAGCAAGCCGTCGTGGTTGCCGTAGCAGGAGTACCACCGCACGCCGATCCCAGGTGCCTCGAAGGGCTTGATGGCGGCGGTGAGCAAGCCCGGTACGCCCGGGAACCCATGGGTCGACTTGTAGTCGTCGGTGATGGCGGGATTGGGATGCCAGTAGTGCGGATCAGGGGCGATGTCGTCCTGCACTCCCTCGTAGACACCGAGGGTGCCGCTGTCGGGCACAAGGTGGCCGCCGTCGAGACTGGTGAGGAACCACGCCAGTTCGTTGCGCTGCTGGTTGTCGATGTTGTCGCCGGTCGACACGGCACAGTCGAAGATACGTCCCGCCACCGGGCCGGCACCGATCTGGCGGAGCCGCGTCATCATCGAGGCCGCCACCTGTGTCGTGAGGGTCTCCTGGGCACGCTGTGCGCTCTCCAGCGGCGGCCCGTAACGGTCGAGGAACTCGACGCGCGTGGGGCTCTGGGTGTCGATGAGATGGACGTCGGTGAGGTGCACCAGCGTGGCCAGCGGCACCCGCCTGTCCTCCCGTCCCCCCTTGGGGTTGGCCAGGTTCGTGCGCACCACGATGGGCCAGCCGCCCCCGACGCCCAATCGACGGTAACCGGCGCCGGGCAGGCGCACGATGGTGGCCTCGAGGGTGGTGCCGGCGGGCGACGCAATGACCGCCAGGCTGCGGCGCAGGGCGGCGGCCCGTGCGGGGCCCCAGAAGTTCGCGCTCCAACCCAGCGCGGTGAGGGCCCCGGCTTCGGCCAGGAAGCGGCGACGGGCGTACGACGCTGGCTCGGAGGGCACTACGGAAAGGTAGCGACTGCTGCTCAGACGGCGGGGGCGAGCCCGGCGCGCAGCTTCACCATTGCACCCGCCAGGGCGTCGCGCACCTCGGCGAGGGGCACGTGGAGTTCGTCGCGGAGCTCCCGCATCGAGCGCGGGGTGCTGCCGTCGAGTCCGAGACGGGCCACCACGACCCGACGTTCCAGCTCCGACAGGCAGTGGAAGAGCCGCGGCGCCGCGGCGTGCAGGCTCACCAGGTCGTCATCGACCTCCCCCTCAGGGTCGGCCGCATCATCGAGCAGATCGATCCCGGCGTCGTCGTCGGGGTATGGCCACCCCTCGTCGCTCGGCCACATCTCATCGGTGATCCACGTCAGCGAGCCGGTCATGGGTCACCATCGCGCCCCTCTGGCCGGGCGTCAACCGCCCCCGGGTTTCAACCCCGCGAATTCAGGCCCGGGTGCCGCTGAGGAACTGCTCGACCACCTCGATCTCGGCTTGGAGGTGCTCGCGCAAGCCCGACGCGAGGGCACCCTCGACGGCGCGACCCACCAGGGGAGCCCGCACCTTCAGCTCGGCGGCCGTGTGGCGCACGGTGCCCTCGCCGCGGGCCGCGAACCGATAGCTGCCCGAGCAGGTGAGGCGGTCCTTGTAGTTGTCGGGGAGGAGGTCGAAACGCACCGAACGGGCGGCCAGGTCGTGCACCGAGTGCTCGACCCAGGTCAACTTGGCGGGATCGAGCACGGCGCGTGCCGCCGAGGAGAGCTCACCGGTGAAGCGGTACCGGACCCTCAGGTCCACCACGTCGCCAGCCACCGAATGGCTCACCAGTTCGGGTTTGCCCAGCTTGGGCAGCGTGCCGAGCAGGTCATAGAAAGAGGCGTCGGTGAAGGCCGCGCTCACCGCATCGGGATCGGCGGCGAACACCTGCTCGAACTCGAAGTGCATGCAGCGCCCCTCTCACGGATCCTGGCGCGAGTATCGCGCCACGATCTCGAGGATCTCGGCCCCGAACCGCACCGCCTTGGTCGGACCCACCCCCGGCACCAACCGCAACCCGTCCACGTCGGCGGGCCGGCCTTCGGCGATGGCCCGCAGCGCCCGGTCATCGAGCAGCGCCACTGCGGGGAGCCGCGCCAGCAGGGAGCGTCGCCGGCGCCATTCGAGCAGCGCCCGCACCAGAGAATCCTCGGCGCTGACCGGCGAGACAGGACGCTGCGCCGCCACCGTGG
>JANMIX010000382.1:0-5883 GCA_031376015.1 Acidimicrobiia bacterium
CCAGCACCTCGGCCATCTTCGCGGCCATGCGCCCGTCGGACACCCCGAGCAGATGCCGCCGCACCCGGGCGGGGTTGGCCAGGGGACCCAGGAAGTTGAACACCGTGGGCACACCCAGTTCCCGCCTCGCCGGTCCGGCGTGGCGCATGGCGGCATGGAAGCGAGGCGCGAAGCAGAACCCGATCCCGGCTTCGGTGATGCAGCGCGCCACCTCGGCGGGACCCAGATCGATGACCACCCCGAGTGCCTCGAGCACATCGGCGGCCCCACACTGCGAGGACGCCGCCCGGTTGCCGTGCTTGCACACCCTGGCCCCGGCACCGCTCACCACGAACGCGGCGATGGTCGACACGTTGATGGAGTGGCTGCGGTCGCCGCCCGTGCCCACCACGTCGACCACGCCCTCGACGTCATCCAGATCGACGTGCACGGCTGCGGCATCCATGGCATCGAGAAGCCCGCACATCTCCTCCACTGTCTCGCCCTTCATCCGCAGCGCGGTGATGAACGACGCGATCTGGGCATCGGTGGCGTTGCCGCCGAGGATCTCGGTCATGGCTGCGGCGCACTGCTCGGCCTGCAGGTTCTCGCCTGCCATGAGTGGCCCGAGCACCGAAGGCCAGCCTCCCTGTGCGGTCAGGCTCACTGCGCCACCGTCACCACGCGCCCGTCCGCGGAAATGGGGCTCGGCACGGCCGGCTCAGGCCGAACGGCGGCGTTGGCGGATGATGCGGCGGCGTTCCTTCTCCGTGCAGCCACCCCAGATCCCGTCGCGCTCTCGCGACCCGAGGGCGTGCTCGAGGCATTTCTCTCGTACCGCACACCCCCCACAGACCGTCTTGGCAACCTCGGCCTCATCGTCGGTAACGGGATAAAAGATCTCGGGGTCGAGACCACGGCAGGCGGCGTGCTGCCGCCAGGGCAGATTCATCGGGGGGAACTCACTCCCACTGCTTCTCGGGTGCGGAAAACGTGATGGAGGCGGATCCCCCACACGCGGCGCGGAGCATAGAGAAGCCCCCACGCTCCCCACAAGACATTCAGCCCATCGAGGGCCCGAGACTCAGGGAACGATGACGTTGCGGCCGGTGTTGAGAAGCAGTTCCTGTACGGCGGCAGCCGGATAACGGCGGTGGCCACCGGGGGTGCGGACCGAGGGAAGGCGGCCGCGGCGGGCCCAATCGGTCACGGCGCGCTCGGACACCTGGAACAACGAGGCGACCTCGGCGGTACGCAGCAGGCGCCCCGACATCCTGGCGGCCATCGGCTGGTCGCCGAAGACCTCGGTGACAAGTTGCTCCCGGGCCGCTTCGGTCGTGGTCATGGAACCGGATTCGGCCGCGACCCCCCCGCGCTTTAGCAAACCGCGCGAACAAGGCCACGCAAAGTACAAATTTTCCCGTCGTTGCGTTTACTGAGTGACAAGTCACTTACTTACTTGTAGCGTCGTCCTCATGGTGCTCCCGCCGCGCCGTACGCAGGCCGAACGCACCGCAACGACCCGCCGGCGTCTTCTCGACGCCACGGTGGCGGCGCTCGTCGAGTTGGGCGCCTCCGGCGTGACCACCACTGAGGTTGCCCGTCGAGCCGGTGTGTCCCAGGGCGCACTCTTCCGGCACTTCCCCACCAAGGGTGCACTGCTGGCCGCCGCCGTCGAGGATCTGTTCCCGCGGATGCTGGAGGGCGCCCGGGCCCGGGTCCCCACCCTGCCCGTCGACGCCGAGGCCCGCGCCGGTGCGGTCATCGACCTGCTGTGGGAGGAATACGAGCGGCCCGAATTGCAGGCGGCGGTCGAGTTGTACATGGCCGCTCGCACCGACCGTGACCTGGCGGCGGCGCTGGGAAGGGTCGAACACCCCCATCGTCAACGCGTGCATGCCCTGGCCGCCGAACTCGTCCCCGAACTGGCCGGTGCCACCAACTTCGCCGGCTTGGTGGACGTGGTCGTCGACGCCGTGCAGGGTGCCTCGATGGGCCGGCTGCACGTGCTCGATCCCGACGCCGCAGCGGCCGGACGCGCCGCCATGCGCGCCACGCTGACCCAGTTGCTGATCGCCACCCCTGTCCCGCTCACCCTCGGAGCCCCCAGTTGACCGCATTCGATCGATCCGACACCTTGGCCCGGCTGGCCCGCGAACAGTTCGACGTGCTGGTGGTGGGCGGCGGCATCACCGGTGCCGGCGTGGCCCTCGACGCCGCCAGCCGGGGCCTGCGCACCGCCCTCATCGAACGAGACGACTTCGCGTCGGGCACATCGTCCAAAAGCTCGAAGCTGATCCACGGTGGTTTGCGGTACCTCCAGCAGGGCGACGTGCGCCTTGTCTACGAGGCACTCGCCGAACGCCAGCGCCTGCGGCACAACGCGCCCCACCTGGTGAAGCTGCTGCCGTTCCTCATCCCCATCTTCTCGAGAGACGGTCTCCTCAACCCCAAGGTCGCCCGTGCCCTGGGGTGGGCCATGTGGTTGTACGACCTCACCGGTGGTGCCCGCATCGGCAAGCTCCACAAGCGCCTCAAGAAGGCCGAGTGCCTGCAGTACATGCCGACGCTGCCCGAGGCCCGGCTGGCGGGTGGCTACCTGTACTACGACGCCCAGACCGACGACGCCCGCCTCACCCTCACCGTCGCCCGCACCGCAGCGGTGCGCTTCGGGGCCGCGGTGGCCAACGGCGTGGCGGTGAGCGGGGTCCGCAAGAACGCTGCCGGCCGCGCCGACGGGGTGGAGGTCACCACCGCCGAGGGCGAGCAGTTCAGTATCCAGGCCCAGCACATCGTCAACGCGGCCGGGGTGTGGAGCGATGACGTGCGGGCCCTCGACGAGGGGTCGCATCCGGGTTCGATCCGCCCGGCCAAGGGCATCCACCTCACCGTGCCGTGGACCAAGGTGCGCAACACCATCGCCGTGGTGGTGCCGGTCCCGAAGGACAAGCGCTCGGTGTTCGTCGTCCCCTGGCCCGGCGCCAGCGGCCTGTTGGATGACACCGCCTTCACCTACATCGGCACCACCGACACCGACTACGACGGCCCGCTCGACAATCCCGAGTGCACCGCAGGCGATATCGCCTACCTGCTGTCGGCCATCAACTTCTCCGTCTCCGGCGCCGACATCACCGAGGCCGACATCACCGGTACGTGGGCCGGCCTGCGACCTCTGGTGAAGTCGGCCACCTCGGGCCGCACCGCCGACCTGTCGAGGCGCCACAAGGTCGTCGCCTCGGACTCGGGGGTGGTGTCGGTGACCGGCGGCAAGCTCACGACCTACCGGGAGATGGCCGCCGACACCGTCGATGCCGTGGTGAAGGCCATGGGCGACGAGGCGCCGGCCGGGTCCAAGCGCAGCCGCACCAAGCGCCTCCGACTGCTCGGCGCCGACGGGTACGACGCGGTGATGGCCTCGGCGGGGTCCGATCCGGTCATGCGACACCTGGCCGATCGCTACGGCGACGAAGCCCGTTCGGTGCTCGACCTGGCCACCCGGGGCGGGGATCCGGACCTCCGTCTGGCCGACCCGCTGGTGCCCGGATTGCCCTATCTGCGGGCCGAGGTCATCTGGGCCGCCCGCCACGAGATGGCGTGCTCGGTCGATGACGTGTTGTCACGGCGCACCCGAACCCGCCTGCTCGATCAGCGCGGCGCGATGGCGGCCGCGGCCGCGACTGCCGCACTACTGGCCGGCGAACTGGGCTGGACCGACGCCCAGGCCGAAGCCTCGGCGTCGGTCTTTTGCGCCCTCGCCGCGGCAGACGCCCACTTCTCCCCCGCCTGACACGTATCGCCCATTGCAGGCTGCGCCCTCTCCCCGCCCCGCCTGCGGGTCTCGGGCGCTCAGCGCAGCAGTTCGTCCCAGCGGGCGAACAGACCGTGATGGCCGGCGTCGGCCCACACCTCCAGGCGGGCGTCGGCCAGGCGATCGACCAACCACTGCCCCACACCCGCGCCGGCAACCCGGTCCTGGGCGCCGTGGATGACCCGCACCGGGCAGGGCGCCGACAGCACCACCTCGGCGCGATCACCCAACTGGGTGGCGATGTCGCATTCGAAGCCGGCCGTGGCGTGCACCGCCACCGACTCGGCCAGCGAACATCCCAGCAGTTCGAGCAACCCCGGCACCTGATCGATCTCGGTCCGGGCGAAGGGGCTCAGCAGTTCCTCCACCACCTCGGCGGCCAGTTCGTCGGTCAGCGGTGGGGGCGGCAGCATGTGCTGCGCACCCTCCGCCGCCATTGCCGCGGCGCTGATGCGACCCTCGAGCACCGGTGTCACGAACTGCGCCCGCGCCCTCGACGCGGCAACCACCTCGGCATCGAGATATGCCTCGGCAGGCACCATCCCGCCGAAGGTCGTCACCGCGCTGATCCGCGCCGGCCCGGCCACCGTCGCCAACGCCAGCGCGTAGGGCGCCCCGGCCGACCACGCCAGTACCCGGCAGCGCGCCACGCCCAGCGTGTCGAGAAAGCCCGACAGCGCCCGCGCGGCCGACTCGAAGGTGGGTCCGGCAGGGAGGTCGGAACGGCCGTAGCCCGGTCGGTCGACCGCCAGCAGACGGATGCCTGCGCCGGCGGCGATGCGATCATCGGGATGCCGGGCCAGGCGGCAGTCGGGCGCGCCGTGCAGGTAGAGGACGACCTCGCCGTGCGGGTCGCCGATGTCGTCATAGGCAACGGTGCGCCCGTCGGGCAGGGTGAGGGTGCACGGCACCCGCACAGGTTCGCGTCCGGCCCGGGCGGAACGGGAATTGGCACTAGGGTCCGCGGCCCGTGAGCACTCCGCGGCCGGGCCGGCCCACACCGCCCATCGAACTCGCCGGCGGCGCCGCGAGCGCAACTGGCCGGATCCGCGCCACCCGGGTCGAGGTGGACGCCGCGGTGCAGCGCCGCCTGGCCGACACCGGCGCCGCGATCTCCACGGATGCCGCCGCCGTGGCCGAGGCCAGCCGCGACTGGTGGCCACTGGCGATGGTGTGGGCCACCGACGGCGGGGTGGGCGCGCTGGCCCATGTGGTGGCACGCCCTCAGGACGCCGCGCAGGTGGCCGCCCTGCTGGCCATCTGCAATGAGGCCCGGGTGCCGGTCACCGCCGCGGCCGGGCGAAGCGGGGTGTGCGGCGCCAGCGTGCCCGTCCACGGTGGGGTCCTGCTCGACCTCACCGCACTGTCGGGCATCGTCGAGGTGGATTCCGAGAGCCTGGTGCTCGACGTGGCCGCCGGCACCTTCGGGAACCTGCTGGAGGACACCCTGCGCGCCGACCACGGCGTGACGTTGGGTCACTGGCCCCAGTCGATCGACCTCTCCACCGTCGGGGGGTGGCTGGCCTGCCGCAGCGCGGGACAGTTCTCCAACCGCTACGGCAAGATCGAGGACATGGTCATCGGCCTCGACGCCGTGCTGGCCGACGGGCGCCGGATCACCACCGGTGGCGCCCCGCGCCAGGCGGTGGGGCCTGACCTCAACCAGTTGCTGGTGGGCAGCGAGGGCACCCTCGCCGTGCTCACGGGCGCCCGGCTGCGACTGCACCCCCTCCCCCCGCACGAGGATCGGGCCGCCTATGGGTTCGCCTCCTTCGGCGCCGCCCTCGAGTTCATGCGCCGGTGCGTGCATCGCGGGGCCACGCCGGCGGTGCTGCGCCTCTACGACGCCACCGAAGCCGACCGCGGCTACCAGACCGGCGACATCACCCTCGTGCTCGTGCGCGATGAGGGCGATCAGCACCTGGTGGAGGCCACGCTGCGGGTCGTGGCTTCGGAAGCCGAACGTGCCGGGGCCACCCACCAGGACCCCGCGCTCGTGGACCGATGGATGAGCCACCGCAACGACGTGGCCGCACTGGAGGCCCTCATCTCCAAGGGCTACGTCGTCGACACCATGGAGGTGGCCGGCCGGTGGC
>JANMIX010000465.1:0-2192 GCA_031376015.1 Acidimicrobiia bacterium
TGTCGCCGTTCTCGTAGCCGGCCTGAGTCTTCCGATCGAGCGCCCGCTTGAGCGCTGTCGCCAGACCGGCGTCGACCTTGCGAAGCAACTCGACGGCGGAGGCGTGGTTGGCGTCGTTCGAGCGCTCACCGAGCGCCTGGCAGGTGATGGCGTCCGCCGCGGCGATGGCGGCGTGGATCGCGCATGTCGCGACGACGTCCGGCGCGTCGAGCAACTTCGCCGCCTCGAGAAACTGACGTGCGTCGACCAGACGCTGCCTGGCCTGCTGCGCGTCGCACCGCTTCCGGGAACCCTTCGAGCGATTCACCTCACCCGCTCCAACAGCGCGGCGGTGTCGCCGGCAAGGGAGATGCCGTCGATGCGGATCTGCTCCACGAGTGGGTTCTTCGAGCGGATGAGCTTCTGCCAGGAGGTCGGAGAGTGCTCGACGAGCTGTAGGTCGTTGCCGGTCCAAGTGCGGACGTCGGCCTGGAGACCGGACAGTCGCTCGTGGAGATCTGCGGACTCCAGGTCGTCGGCGACGAGGAGCAGATCGACGTCAGAGTCCTTGTCGGCCTCACCACGGGCGACCGAACCGAACAGCCAGGCGCCGCGCAGATCGGTCCAGCCCGAGAGTCGCTCACGGAGGCGGCGGATCAGCTCACCGCGCAAGCCAGCGAGCGCGAGCAGCGGACCGGCCGCGAGATGGTTGCGGTTCAGCACCACCATCGATGACCGGCCGGCAACGGTCTCGCTGACGAGACCCGTCTGGATGAGGTCCTCGATGACCGCACTGGCGTTGCCGGGTGCGACCCCGGCCGCTGCCGCCAGCTGCCGCCTGGTGACAGGCTGTTCGAGTCGCGCCAGGGCCTGTAGCAACGCGCCGCGCACCGCAGGAGCGACGTCGAGAACGGGTGAGCCGAGATTCATGTCGACAGCGTAGCCCGCTATGATCCGTAAGGCGATCATGTGATCTAAAGTCAGATCATGTGATCAATCGATGAGGGCGGACTGCGTTCCGCCTCAACGAGTAGGGGTGTGCGGGCTGGACAAGCGCGCCGATGGTGCACGCGCGAGTTGTACAGCGCGGTGTGTAATCAGTCTGCAGGGTGACTGCAAAGAGGCGACACCATGTGTCATGTGACTCGATTCACTTGGCAACGGCGGAGGAATTCGACCACCTGGCGCCGAATGGACCTACCGATGCGTACCAATTCTCGTCGTTCGCGCCGGTTGGCCCTCGCCGCCGGCATCGCACTCACGCTCACGCTCACCACCGGTGCCCTTGCCGCCCCGGTGAACCGCAGCGAAACCCGCCCGGCCGCTCCGGCAAAGCCCGCCGGCGCCGCCAAGCCCGCGGCCACCAAGGCAGCCGCGCCCCAGCCCAAGGCCGGCCTGGCCCGGCTACGGGCGGCCAAGGCTGCGCCCGACAAGGTCGTGCTGGGCGTGGCCCGCTTCGACGCCGGAATCCCCGCCGCCGCCGACGTGGCTCGCTTGAAGGCGCTCGGTCTGACCGTGCAGCCCATGCGCCACCTACCCCTGGCCCTGCTGGCCGGCACCACCGCGCAGCTCGAATCGGCCGTCCGCACCGGTGCTGCCACTGATGTGTACCCCAACACCCAACTGCAGTACTTCGGCACCGAGTCGACCGCTTCCACCGGTGCCGACAAGGTCCAGTCGCAACTGGGCTTCACCGGCCGAGGTGTCGGCGTCGCCATCGTGGACTCCGGCATCGATGCCACCCACCCGGTGCTGAAGGACCACGTCACCCACAACCAGAAGATCGTCGGTCCGGAGTACCTCTCCCTCACCGGAATCCCCGTCGACCCGCGCATGCCCCCGGGCTCCATCGCCGTCCCGGTGGACCAGGGGCCGTACAACAACAGCGACATCGGCTCGGGCCACGGCACGCACGTCGCCGGCATCGTGGCCGCCGACGGCACCGGCGACCCGAACCTCGTCGGGATGGCCCCCGACGCAAACCTCATCGGCTACTCCACCGGCGACGTGCTCTTCATCGTCTCGATCGTGGCCGCCTACGACGACATGCTCCAGCACCGCGTCGACTGGGGCATCCGGGTCGCCAACAACTCCTGGGGCTCGGCCTTCATGATGTTCGACCCCAACGACCCGGTGAACATCGCCACCAAGGCCGCGCACGACGCCGGCATCACCGTGGTCTTCGCCGCCGGCAACGACTCCGACGACGTGAC
>JANMIX010000475.1:0-3069 GCA_031376015.1 Acidimicrobiia bacterium
GCCGCGGCCGGTCACGCCGGCCTGGACGGGGCGGCCGGCGGCGCTGGCGGTGAGCAACAGGCCGGCAGCCAACGCGCCCAGCACGATGAGGAACGGCAGGGCAACACCGATTCCGTGCGTCAACTCGCCGGTGTGGGACACCCGCACTGCAGGTGCCGCCACGTCGGTGAAGTTGGTCGCGGGCTGCCGTGTGGTGGTGGGCGTGATCCCCTCGGGCGGCGCCGGCGGAGGGGTGAACGTGACCGGCGGCGACTCGGGGACGCGGGGCGGAGGAGGTACCGCGCCACCGTCGACCACGGTGGTCACCGGCGAGGAGGGAGGTGGCGGGCCCGTCGAGCCGCCTTCGGTCTTGAGCACCACATCGATGCCGTCCTGGGTGGCGCCCTCGAACACCAGACTGAAGGTGCTCGGGTTCTTGACGCTCGGTGCCAACAGCACCCCGTCGGTGCGGAACCCGCTCGAGGGATCCGCCCACAGTTGGCCGATCGGGCGGAGGTCGAAGGTCCAGGTGCCGTCCTCGGCGCGAAGCCCTTCGACGGAAGCGAGGCCGCAGTCGGCCACCGGTTGGGTGGTCCAGACCCCGTTCTCGCCTTCGGCCCAGAATCCCGAGATCGGACAGGCCCGGATCCCGGCGGTGGCGGCCCCGCTCTGTGGCTTGGCGTCGGCCGACTCATGCAGCGTCAGGGTGAAGGTGGTGATGGTGCCCGACAACGAACCGTCGGGCTGGGGCAGGAGGGCGATGACTCGTTGGGCATCACCGTTGAGGCTCTGCACCGCCAGGGTGCCGGGGGGCACGTCGGGCACGGGCGGCGGGGGCAGCGAACCCTGGGGTGTGCTGAGCCCACCATTGGCCCTGTTCCACCAACCCTCACGAACGATCTTGGCGCCCTCTTCGATGGGCGTACGCGTCTCAGAAGCGGCCGCAACACCCTGGGAGAGTGTCAGCGCACCGTAAAGAAGAATCGGCGTCAGGAGGACGACAACGCTGCGGCGGTAGCGGTTCCGGTCCATCGTGAATAGGGAACCGTACTCGGTGGGGGCCCGCACAGGCCGAGTCGAGCCCACCCCGGCGAGCGACATGGTCGGTCGTGGTGTCGATGCCCGGCGTCAGGAGCGGGTGTCCGGCCACACCAACGGACAATCGGGGGGACCCAGACGGTCTCCATCAGCGGCCCCGTCGAGGCCCGGTCGCCGCGGGAGGCCCGCCTTGTGCCGGTACCGGGCATCGTCGCCGCAGTAGCGCAGCGATACGGCTCGCCGGCGACGATCGGCGGACCCGTTGGCACCGGCTCCGTGCAGCGTGCGGTAGTGGTGCACGGTCATGTCGCCCGGCACGACGTCGAAGGTGATCAGTCGCTCGGCCCACTCGGGATCACCGAGCACGTCGGGCACCGGCACCCCCTGGGTACCGGGAATGGACTCCTCGTTGGTGAACAGGTTGGGGCGGTACTCCACCCCGTCGAGATGCGAGCCGCGCACGAAGCTGAGCATCCCGTTACCGGCATCGGCGGCGTCGAGCGGCACCCACGCGGTGCACACCTGTTCGCCCATGACCTGGAAGTACCCGGCATCGCTGTGGAACTCGGTTCGGTACGGGCTGCCCGGTTCCTTGACCAGAACGCTGTCCTCCCAGAGCCACAGTTCCGTCGAGCGCAGCAGTGCCGCCGCCAACGCGGGCACCGGCGACGAGGTGGCGAAGGCGGCGAACACCGGGTCATGGCGCCAGTGATCCACTCCTGCGGCGAAACGCGGCGCCGAGGGTCGGGGGTCGGCCGCCAGCACGCCGAGATCGGCCGCCTCTCCGGTGCGCAGGACCGTTTCGATGGGGCCTGCCAACGCATCGAGCCAACTGGTCGGCAGCACCCCGGGCAGGTGGACCACCCCGTCACGCCAGAAGGTGGCGATCTCCTCCTCGGTCACGCTCCGCAGGGGCACTCTCGGTAGATCGTGTGGCAACGCCCACCTCCTTCGATTCAGAGACCGACCAGCGCGGCAGAACGATCCCACAACTCGGCGGCGTCGGCATCGTTGCGGGCTGCCTTGGTGAGCTTGGCGTCTGCCGGTTTGGACTTCACGAAGTACGAGCCGTTCACGTGGGCGAACTCCGGCCCGGTTGCAACGGCCAGTGAGGTGGCGGCGCCCCTGACCGAGTCGAGGAAGAACAAGCCGGTCAGGGCACGCAGAGCCGCCGGCGGATCCCCAAGGTTGGTGCGCACCGCTCCCGGGTGCACGCAGTTGACCGTCACCCCCGTGCCCGCCACCCGCCGGGCGAGTTCACGGGTGAAGAGGATGTTCATCAACTTGGTCTCTCCGTATCGCACCAGACCCAAGAAGCCGTACCCACGCTCGGCATCCAGGTCGTCGAGGTGCAGGCCCGAGAACCGGTGCGCATCGGACGCCACGTTCACGATGCGGGCCGGCGCGCTGGCCACCAGCCGATCGAGCAGCAGGTTGGTGAGCAGGAAGGGGCCGAGATGGTTGGTGGCCAGCAGCACGTCGCGCCCCTCGGCGGTGCGCTCCGGGGTGCGCAGCGATACCCCGGCGTTGTTGACGAGGACATCGATTCGCTCGCACCGATCCAGCACCTCAGCGGCAGCCGTCCGCACCGAGGACTGCAGGCTGAGATCCCCGAGCACGATCTCGGCGCGCGCCCCTGGGACCGACGCGTCGATGTCGGCCTTGGCCGCCTGTGCCTTGTGCTCGTTGCGACAGAACAGCACGGTTCGGTAGCCGGCCCGGGCCAACCCTCGTGCGGTTTCCAGCCCAATCCCCGAGTTGGCGCCGGTGACGATCGCGGTCTTGTCCATGTCCGCAGCATTGACCGCGGACCGCAAGCCCACCAAGCACACGCGTCGCCGGGGACCTCACCCGCTCGCCGCGACTCGGCCGGGCCCGCCGCCCGGTCGTTCGTCAGGCGCCGTAGACGTCGAGTTCGGTGGCCTTCACCGAGACCCACACCGGGGTGCCGGCGACCAGCCCCATCGCCGATGCCGAGGCATCGGTGATCTCTGCGGTCACCTCAGGCACTCCCGTCACCGCCACGCGAGCCCGGCCACCGTTGCGCTCGAC
>JANMIX010000477.1:0-4247 GCA_031376015.1 Acidimicrobiia bacterium
AGATCACCTCGGCCCCCTGCAGGGCCACGGCGAGGCCGTCCGTGTCGAGCACGTCGACGGGGACCCATTCGGCGTCGGCGCGGTGTGGCGCCTTGGGGTCCAGGACCCGCACGGTGCAACCGGCGGCGAGGAGGGCATCGACCACGTGGGTACCGATGAAGCCGGATCCACCAGTCACGGCAACGGTCTTGGACACGGGAGCCTTCGCTTTCTAGAGACGCTCGAGGGCGGCGGAGAGCGAGGAGAGCACGAGCTGGGCCTGCTCCTCGGTCAACACTGCGCTGATGGGCAGGCAGATGTGGCGGGCGCAGATGCGCTCCGCTTGGGGCAGAGGCCCGGTGACCCACTCGGCGAACACCGGTTGACGGTCGAGGGGCAGCTCGTACACCTCGCCGGAGAGGCCCACGCCGAACTCCTCGCGCAGGACCTTCTTGAGCTCGGCCCGGTCGACACCATCGGGCAGATAGGCGATGTACTTGTAGTAGTTGCAGAAGGCTTCGGCGGGCACGTGCAGCGGGGTGAGCGGCATGGACGCGAGCCCCTCGTCGTAGATGGCGGCGATGTGCTGGCGATGGGCGACGAACTCGGGAAGCCGCTTCAGCTGGGCGAGGCCGATGGCCGCGTGCGGCTCGCTCATGCGCCAGTTGTAGCCAAGGCGCGTGTGCACGTTGGCCGTGAAACCGGCCTTGCCCTGGTCACGGTAGGTGCGTGCTTCTTCGGCGATGTGGTCGTCGTCGGTGATGATCATCCCGCCCTCACCGGAGGTGATGACCTTGGTGGGGTAGAAGCTGAATGATCCGGCGAAGCCGAATGTGCCGGCGAATTGGCCACCGAGCGAGGAGCCGTGGGCGTGGGCGGCATCCTCGAACAGGAAGATGCCGGCGTCGTCACACAGGCTGCGTAGTTCCTTGATGGCGGGGGTGATGAGCCCGCCGATGTGGACCAGCACCAATCCGGCGGTGTTGGGGCCGATCGCGGCACGCACGGCGGTGGGATCAGCAGCCATCGTGGCTGGGTCGCAGTCGACGAAGCGGGGGATACCGCCCGCCGCCAGCACGCCCGCGGCGGTGGCGAAGAACGTGTTCGCCGGCACGAGCACCTCGCGGCCGGTGACACCGTGGGCCCGCAGGGGGATCTCGATGGAGCTGGTGCCGGAGTTCACGGCGATCGCGTGCTTTGCGCCGTGATGGGCGGCGAAGCGTTCCTCGAGCTCGCGCCCGATCTTGCCAAGGGTCAGCTGACCGGTGGAGAGCGCTTCATCGATCATGCGAAGGATCTCCGCGCGATCCTCCGCAGGGACATGAATCTGGGCCGGGGGCACCTTCAAGGACATGTGTTGCCAACTCTACTGAGGCTCGTTCCGCCGGTTGACGATGGTTTGTCGGGGACCCGGATTCGGAGCGGTGGATGGGGGCGTTCCCCTGCTCGACGCGAGCGGCAACGGTAGTGGTGGGTGGTGACCGGGTGCCAAAGCGCGACGGGTCGACCACTGCCAGGGAAAGGCGTACGCTCGCGACCGTGCAAGTGGAGCGGTGTTGGAGCTGCCTGGAGCAACCGGCCGACACGACCGTCGAACTCCAGGATGGTCGTCGGTACCCCGTGTGCGACATCTGCGCCGAGCAGTACCCGCCCGGGCGGCTTCAGCGGGTCACCGACGACCAGTGGGCACAAATCGTCGCTGACCTGCGCTGATCCTGCGCTGAACGCCGGGCGGGCGGCACCGCTGGGGAGGCTCTCGCCTGACGAGCGCTTATCGTCGTGGCTGTGTTCTCGGCGGATCGTGCCATCCTCGACTTCTTCGTCGCTCACCGGAGCGCGGCGATCACCGACCTGGCCCAGTGGATGGCGGGCGGCGACGGTAACGCCACGGCCCGGGCGATGTTCGCGCTGTTGGTCCTGGCGGTGCTGGCCATGGTGCGTCAGTGGCGAGCCGTGCTGTCGCTGCCCCTGGCGTACCTGAGTGCGCGCCTACTGGCCACGGGATTGAAGGAACTACTGGAGGTAGACCGCCCGTCGCGCAAGCTCGTGGTGGTGTTCACCGGCGGGTACTCGTTTCCTTCCGACCACGCCGCTTTCACCGCCGCAGTGGCGATGACCCTGCTTCTCACGGTGGACTGGCCCTCGCCGCAGGTGCGTCGTGCCGCCGCGGTGTTGGCCATGGTGTGTGTGGCGGCGATCGGAATCTTGATGATCTACGCCGGCGCCCACTGGACCTCTGACGTCATCGTCGGCTGGGCGCTGGGGGCCGGCATCGGGTGGCTCGTCAGCCAAGCGGCCGAGGGCCTGGTGCCCCATCGAAAATCCTCGTTCGCCACGTGGGCAAAGAACGCTCGCTCCGATCACCGCTGAGGGATCACCTCCGCCAGGCGGGGTTGGGTGAGCGGGCCATGGGTTGTGGCTGGTGGCGGGTGGCGAGTGGGGGACTTTCTCAGGCCACCCCGAAGAGGCCGAGCAGGTCGTCGTCCAGCGCGGCCAACACCGAGGCCCCCAGCGCACGCCCCTCGCGATCGCCGGCGGATTCAGTTCCGACAGGGCGTCCGTGCTGTAGATGTGCGAACGTGGCCGTGACCCCCGGGGTGAGAAACCTGCTGGGCTGGGCGTAGCTGTGGCGGTCGGCACCGGTGAAGCGGCCGATGCCCGTGTGATAGCGCAGTGGCTGGTAGCACCGCAGTTCGTCCCGAGCCCGGGTGAGGGCCACATAGAGCAGCCGGCGTTCCTCGTCGATCTCCTCGTCGCGACCGGTGGCCAGATCGGAGGGGAGGTTGCCGTCGGTGAGGTGGAGAAGGTGCACGATCTCCCACTCGGCGCCCTTGGCGGAGTGAATCGTGGAGATGGTGAGCCAGTCGTCATCGAGTGAGGGATCGCCGGCCAGGTCGCCGGTGCTGGCCGGCGGATCGAGCACCAAATCGGCCAGGAAGGCGGTGAGCGACGGTGCCGGGCCGGCGGCCCGTGCCAGCGCGGCCAGATCGTTGGCCCTGGCGGCGGCGTCGGGATACCGCCGGCGGTGCACCGGCGCCAGCCATTCGCCCGCCCGCTCCAGGGCGGACCCCGCCGGCAGTGAGCGCACCTGTTCGACCAGTGCGAGGAGATCGGCACCCTGCATTCGGCTGCTGGGGGGCAGGTCGCCGGTGCAGGGCGGGGCGCCGGCGGCGAGGCGTCGGGCGGTGGCCGGGCCCACGCCGTCGAGCAACTGCAGGATCCGGAACCACGCCAACTCATCCTGCGGGTTCTCTGTGACGCGCAGGAGGCAGGTGAGATCCTTGACATGCGCCGCCTCCAGGAAGCGCATGCCCCCGAACTTGCGGTACGGGATGCGCCGTGCCGTGAGCTCCAACTCCAGGCAGTCGCTGTGGTGCCCGGTACGGACGAGCACGGCTTGTCGTCGCAGACTCCGCCCCCGGGCATGCTCGGCGGCGATGTGGCCCGCCACCGCGGCGCTCTGCGCCTCCTCGTCGTCGCACGCCACCAGAACGGGTTGCGGTCCCGATGCCCGGGTGGCCCGCAGCGTCTTGTCGTGCCGAGTGGGGGCGCCCTCGGCCACGGCGTTGGCGGTGGCCAGGATCTCGGGGGTAGAGCGATGGTTGGTCTCCAGGGGCAGGACGTCGGCCGAGAAGCGCTCGGGGAACTCGAGGATGTGGCGCCCCTCGGCCGCCCGAAAGCCGTAGATGGCCTGGAGGTCGTCGCCCACCGCAGTGATGGTGGCGCCGCCGGCGGCGAAGGCGGCCACGATGTTTGCCTGTAGTGCGTTGGTGTCCTGGTACTCGTCGACGAGCACGTGGTCGAACCGCCCGGTGACCACGCCGGTGTCGTCGGAGCGCAGCAGGGCGAGCAGACAGCGCAGCAGGTCGTCGTAGTCGAGCACGCCGGTGCGGCGCTTGCGGGCGACATAGGCGCCGAAGGTGGCGCCGAGCTCCTCGGCCTCCGCCGCGCACCAGGGATAGTGCCGGCTCAGCACCTCGGGAAGGGGCCGGCCCGTGTTGACGACCCGGGACAGGATCTGAGCCATCGTGTCCTTCTTGGCCCGGCGGTGGGCGCGCTCGTCGCCGCCGTCGTGGGCCAGCAACTCGGCCCGCACCAGGCCCAGTAGCTCGGCGGTGTCACCCTGGTCGAGGAGGGTGAACCCGGGGTCGAGGCCGATGCGGGCGCCGTGCCGGCGCAGGAGGCGGTTGGCCACCGAGTGGAACGTGCCGCCCACGGCCCGGGCGGCGATGTCGTGGCCGCAGCGGCGCTCGGCCCGGGCGAGCAAC
>JANMIX010000485.1:0-2037 GCA_031376015.1 Acidimicrobiia bacterium
GGCCACCGCCGTGGCCGCCGTAGCTGCTCGGGTGTCGGTCGAGGTGGTCGTGCGTCCCGGCCCGCGCACGGGCGTGGTGCGCCGGCGCGCCGGTGGTCTCGACGTGGTCGCCCAGGTCACGGGGGACCACGTGACAGTGGACGTGCGCCCGTTCGGCGACCGGAGCGACTCAGGCACCTCGCCGGATGTCAGCCTCTCAGCTACACGCGTAGGCGGTCGTCGCGGTGATGCTGCTGGTGTTCCAGGCCGTGGGAGGGCTGCCCACATAGATGCCGAACTGGATGCTCTGTCCGGCGCTCACCGCGATCACCGACGCTCGGGTGATGGCAGGTTGCGGTCCGGTGACGCCGTTGCTCGTGATGTACAAGCCGTATTGACTGTCGTTCGTGCCCGCGCCCCCGTTCACGAAGACCGCGTTGCGGAAGTACCCGTTGAAGCCTCCCGCCGGGACTGCCGACGCTGCGCTCACCTGTCCGGAGCTGGTCACCAGACAGCTCATGTCGACGGATGCCACGAAGGCGGGCGTGACCGCCAGGTAGTTGTCGGTATTGGAGAGCGTCATGCTGGTCCCGGACGTGAACGCCTTCGGCCCGGCGGGGCCAGGGGGTCCGGCAGGTCCGGCAGGTCCGGCAGGTCCGGCAGGTCCGGCAGGTCCGGCAGGTCCGGCAGGTCCGGCAGGTCCGGTCGCTCCCTTCATGGCGAGCACGGCCCAGTTGGTGGTGTTCGTGACGGCCACGCCGGTGTTGGCGAGGAGGGCGATGTAGCTGGTGCCTCCGGAAGTCACGACGTCGTTCTTCAGGTAGGCGGTGGCACTGTTGTACGCACCCTTGAACTTGATCCCCGCCTGCTGCCAGGTGAGCTTCACCTCACCGGTGACGCAGGCACCGCCTGCACTGGGGTCGATGACTCGCAACGCGCCGGTGGGTGTCCCCCCGGTCTTGTAGCAGGCAGTGATGACACCGCCCGAGCCCGGAATCGCGGCGTAGGCCAGTTCGGCCGCCCCGACGAGACCGACCAACCCGACAGCACCGACCAGGAGCATCCTCCTCGGACGGTGCGCCGCCGCACGCAGCGCATTGGAAACGGACATGGTGACCTCCTTGACCGGGCCCGCCGCCCGGTCCGGCAACCATAGTTTGCACAATTCGCCCTGAAAAGACCTTTCTGGCTCAGGCGCTACCCCCGGTACCATCGGCGCCGTGGACCTCCTGCTCGGCGAGACCCGGTTCGACATCACGCACCGGGCCGTGGTGATGGGGATCCTCAACCGCACTCCCGACTCGTTCTTCGACCAGGGCCGCTACTACGACTTCGATGCCTTTCTCCGCAAGGCCGAGGGCCTGGTGGCCGACGGTGCCGACTTCCTCGATGTGGGGGGAGTGAAGGCGGGCCCAGGTCCCGAGGTCGGCGAGGCCGAGGAACTCGACCGGGTCGTGCCCGCCGTCGAGGCGCTGCGGGCCCGCTTCGACCTCCCCCTGTCCGTCGACACGTGGCGGGCGTCGGTGGCCCAGGCCTGCTTCGAGCGGGGGGCCTGCGTCGGCAACGACATCAGCGGCTTCGCCGACCCCGACTACCTGGCCGTGTGCGCGGCGGCCGGTGCCTCGGTGGTGGCCACCCACATCCGGCTGCGGCCGCGGGTGGCCGACCCCAATCCCGAGTACGACGACGTGGTTCTGAACGTGCGGGACTTCCTGGCCGAGCGGGCCGGATGGGCCGAGGCGGCCGGCATCCCACCCGAACGGATCATGGTCGACGCCGGCCTCGACCTGGGCAAGACCGAACCGCAGTCGCTCTTGCTCCTCCGGGCCTCGGACTCGCTGGTCTCGCTGGGCTACCCCGTGTTCCTGTCGGCCTCCAACAAGCGGTTCCTCGGTGTGCTGCTGGGCACCGAGGTCGACGACCGACGTCACGGCACCAACGCCGCCCACGCGCTGGGGATCGCGCTGGGTTGCCGAATCCTGCGGGCCCATGACGTGCGCGGTGCCCGCCGCATCAGCGACACCATGGCCGCGTTGCTGGCCGCGGCGGCCTGACCAT
>JANMIX010000544.1:0-1692 GCA_031376015.1 Acidimicrobiia bacterium
CGATCACCAACTGGGATTCCTGGGGCAACCGGCGCGGCTGAGGGCCCGGGCCCTGTGACGCGCGACGATGCCTCGTGGTCACCCGCGAGCAAGCACCGCCGATCAGGGCCCCACTCGGCAATGTCGCGACGGATCGGCTCGACCTTCGCCGGTTCGAGCCCGGCGATCTCGACGAGCTCGCTGCGGTGTATGCACAGCCCGAGTTCTGGCACTACCCCTACGGACGCGGCTTCACCCGGGACGAGACGGAGCGGTCGCTCCATCTGCACCTCGAGCACTGGGAACTCCTCGGCTTCGGATGCTGGGTCGCCCGCTACGAGGGTCGGGTGGCGGGCTACGTCGGCCTCTCGGTGCCGACCTTCCTGGAGGAGATCCTTCCGGCGGTGGAGGTGGGCTGGCGGTTCGCCCCGGAGTACTGGGGTCGCGGCCTGGCTCGGGAGGGGGCCATCGCCGCGCTGGAGGAAGGCTTCGGCACGCTCGGTCTCGAATGGATCTGCTCGTTACCTGCCGTCGACAACCTCCGGTCGGTTCGCGTCGCCGAACGTCTCGGGTTGCGCCGCACCCGTGAGGTGGACCTGCCCGCGAACGATCGCCGGCCCGTGGTGATCGCCGCCGTCTTCGAGCTCACCGCCCGGGAGTGGCGGACGAACCCCGCCGAGCCGGCGCATCCCGGCTGAGGTTCTCTGCCGGCTGGCTGTCGGGGTTGCCGCCTGCCGGCCGGCGGCCCGACTCAGAAGCGGGGGCGGCGACGCTCACGGAAGGCGGCCACGCCTTCGGCGTAGTCGGGCTGGGTGACGGCCTCGCGCAACAGGCGCTCGGACTCGTCGACGGCGGTACCCACGTCGCGGTGCCAGTCGGCGTAGAGCTGGCGCTTGGTGTGCGCGAGCGCGGTGGGGGAGACGTCGGTGGCCAACGACTCGGCGTAGCGGTGCACGAAGGGCAGCAGCTCGTCCGCGGGGAACGCCCGGTTCACCAGCCCGATGCGTTCGGCCTCCTCGCCGAGGATCACCCGCGAGCTGAACAGCAGGTCCGCCGCGTGGCCGGTGCCGACCAGGCGGGGCAGTACCCACGACAGCCCGAACTCGGCGGGCAGCCCGAGGCGGGCGGCGGACGTCGTGAGCTTGGCGTCGGCCGCCGCGAAGCGAACGTCGCAGTAGCAGGCCAGCACGAAACCGGCCCCGGCGGCAGGCCCGTTGATGGCGGCGATGATCGGCTTGGCGATGCCGTAGTGGAACGAGAAGTTGTGGTCGAACTCCGGGGCCGACGCTCCGGGGTGGGCCAGCGCGTCCACGTCGACCCCCGGGTCGTACCGACCCGAGGCCGCGTGGCCGTCGAGGGCGGCGGCGTCGGCGCCGGCGCAGAAGCCGCGACCGGCGCCCGTCACCACGATGACCCGCACGGCGGGATCGGCCTCTGCCGCGGCCATGCACCACCAGTACTCGGCGTGCATCCGCCCCGTCCACGCATTCAGTCGCTCGGGCCGGTTCAGCATGAGGGTGGCGACATGGTTGTCAACGACGTAGGCAACAACCTTCAACTCCACCGGGTCACCCCAGCGCGGCCATGACGGACTCCGCGAGTTCGGGGCGGCAGATCAGCAGGTCGGGCAGCCAGGGATCCGACCGGTTGTAGACCAGCGGCGAGCCGTCGAGGCGGGTGGCGTGCAGGCCCGCGGCCATTGCCACCACCGCC
>JANMIX010000574.1:0-2444 GCA_031376015.1 Acidimicrobiia bacterium
TCGGCATCGGGCGGCCACGGCAACCACGGCTCCGCGCCCCACCCGTGTGCCGGCCCGATCGTCCAGGGCAGCGGGGCCCGGCAGCCGTCGCGCCCACCGGGGTCGACCACACGCTCCGGCGGGATCACGGCGTCCTCCAGACCCAGCTCCTCCCCGGCGTACAGGAACGGCGTCCCCCGCAGGCACAGCAGCGCCAGGGCACCGGCGCGGGCCCGCGCCTCGGGTCCGAAGCGGGTGGCATGGCGGCGGTTGTCGTGGTTGGACAGGACCCAGGTCGGCCACTTCGGCCCCAGGACGCGCTCGACCTTGGCGATTCGAGCCCGCCAGTAGGCGGGGTCCCACGGCCCCATGACCAGTGAGAAGTCGAAGGCGAGGTGCAATTCGTCGCCCTCACCCAGGTACCGGGCCACCCGCTCGGTGAGTCCGGGACCGATCAGGTACACCTCACCGACCGCCACCCGGTCACCGGGGTAGGAGTCGAGCAGGGTGCGCAGCCGCCGCAGGACCGGGTGGGTGGAGGGATCCTCGTGCATCGCCGTGTGGGGGATGCCCACCAGTTCGACCGGATCGTCGAGAAGGTCGGCCGACTTGCCGATGTTGTGGATCACATCCATCCGGAACCCGTCGATGCCTCGGTCCAGCCAGAACCGCAGCACCTCGTGCATCGCCTCCTCCACCTCCGGATTGGCCCAGTTCAGATCGGGCTGTTGGGGCAGGAAGAGGTGCAGGTAGTACTGCCCGGTCGCCTCGTCGAGCGTCCACGCCGGTGCGTCGACGAAGGCGGCCGTCCAGTTGTTGGGCAGGGAGCCGTCGGGCCTCGCGTCGCGCCAGATGTACCAGTCCCGCTTGGGATCCTGCCGCGACGACCGCGACGCCACGAACCACGGGTGCTCGTGGGAGGTGTGGTTGGGTACCCAGTCGAGCAGCACCTTCAGGTTGCGGGCATGGGCCTCCGCCACCAAGACATCGAGGTCGGCCAGCGTGCCGAACACCGGATCCACATCGCAGTAGTCGCTGACGTCGTAACCGAAATCGAACATGGGGGAGCGGAACACCGGGGACAGCCAGAGGCCGTCCACACCCAGCCATGCGAGGTGGTCGAGATGGGCGGTGAGCCCGTTCAGATCGCCCACTCCATCGCCGTTGGCGTCCGCAAAAGACCGTGGATAGATCTGGTAGATGACCGCGGAGCGCCACCAGGGAGTCGCCGACATGCGGGAGACCCTACGTCGCGCGGTATGCTCCGCAGCCGAACACCCAGCGACTGACGTGGGAGCTTGGCCCGTGAAAAAGGGTCGACATCGGCGCTTCGAAGAAGCGCGCGCTCTGAAGCGAACGAACGACAACCTTGACGCACTGTTCGGCCCTGAAGACGCCGAGCCGTGTGCCGAATGTGGCGCCATCCCTGGCGCCGACCACGCGTCGTGGTGCCTCGCCGGCCAGGAAGAGGCCGACGATTCCGATCGCTCCTGGTAGGGAACCCACCTGATGTCCGAAGTACTGACAATCCTGTCCGCGCGCCTGTCCACCTGCCCCTCCGGGCGTGGGGCACCGCTCGCCCATCTCAGAATGAGCCCACGATGAGCGAGCCCATCCGCACGATCGCCCTCGTCGCGCACGTCGACCACGGCAAGACCACCCTGGTGGACGCCATGCTGCGGGCCACGGGGGTGTTCCGGAGCAACCAGACCCTCGTCGACCGGGTCATGGACTCCAACGACCAGGAACGGGAGCGGGGTATCACGATCCTGGCCAAGGCGGCCTCGATCCGCTGGCGCGACACCCGCATCAACCTGGTCGACACCCCTGGCCACGCCGACTTCGGCGGCGAAGTCGAACGGGGCCTCGCCCTCGTCGACGGTGTGCTGCTCCTCGTGGATGCGGCGGAGGGCCCTCTGCCCCAGACCCGCTACGTCCTGTCCAAGTCGCTCGCTGCCGGCCTACCCACCGTGGTGGTCATCAACAAGGTGGACCGTTCCGACGCCCGCGCCGATGAGGTGCTGCACGAGGTCGAAGAACTGTTCCTGGACCTGCACCCACCTGAGGATCTCCTCGATTTCCCCATCATCTCCGCCGTGGCCCGCGAGGGCCGCTCCTGCCGGGGGGTGGGCATGCCCGGCCCCGACGACGACCTGTCGGCCCTGCTCGACACCGTGTTGGAGACGATCCCGGTGAACCAGGGCGACCCCACCGCCCCCATGCAGGCCATCGTCACCAACCTCGACGCGTCCGACTACCTGGGCCGGCTCGCCATCGGCCGGGTGATCCGGGGGACGCTGCGGCGGGGAACCCAGATCGCACTCCTCGACGAGGAGACCGCCGAGGGCCAGGCACCGCTGAAGCGCAAGCTGGCCACCCTGCTCGGCTTCGAGGGCATCGACCGCGTCGATGTCGACTCCCGTGAGGCCGGTGACTTGTTCGTCGTGGCCGGCTTCCCCGAGGTC
>JANMIX010000623.1:0-12356 GCA_031376015.1 Acidimicrobiia bacterium
ATCGGGGTCGGTCACGAACTCCTGGGCCCGGGCCACGAAGTCGGCAGGGTCCAACCGGCGGATCCATTCGGCGTTCACGTGGTCGAGCTTCTTGAGATCGAACAGCGCCGGCGACGGGTTCACGTCCTCGAGGCGGAACAGGGCGACCACCTCCTCCACCGGCCGTACCTCCACCCCATCGGGCGGTCCCCAGCCCAGCAGGGACAGGTAGTTGCGCATGCCCTCGGCCAGGTAGCCCCTCGCCTTGTAATCGGCCACCGACACGTCGTCGCGACGCTTCGACAGTTTCTTGCGCTGCTCGTTCACCAGCAGGGGCAGATGGGCGAAGGTGGGCCGGTCGGTGTGGCCCAGCGCCTCACGCAGCAACAGGTACTTCGGGGTGCCGTTCACGTGATCCTCGCCCCGGATCACATGGGTGATGTCCATGGCCAGGTCGTCGCAGCAGTTGGCCAGCAGGAACATGGGCGCCCCGTTGGAGCGCAGCAGCACGAAGTCCTCCAGGTTGGCGTGATCGAAGCTCACCTGCCCGCGGATGAGGTCGTCCCAGGCCGTCGCCCCCTCGGTGGGGGTACGGAACCGCAGCACGTGCCCCGCCCCGCCGGCCAGGCCGCGGTCACGGCAGTGGCCGTCGTAGCCGGGCTTGCCCCCGGCGGCCTTGTTGCGGGCCTGCACGGCCTCGGGGCTGCAGTCGCACCAGTAGGCGTGCCCGTCCCCGGCCAGGCGGTGGGCGGCGGCCACGTGGTCGGCGGTGAGGTCCGACTGGTGCACCGGCTCGCCGTCCCAGTCGACGCCCAGCCAGCGCAGCATGGCCAGGATCTCCTCGATCAGCTCGGGGCGGTTGCGGTCGGCGTCGGTGTCCTCGATCCGCAGCAGGAACTCGCCACCGCTCTGGCGGGCGAACAGCCAGTTGAACAGGGCCGACTGGGCGGACCCCACGTGGAGGTACCCCGTCGGCGAGGGGGCGAACCGGCAGCGGGGTGTGCTCACCCCGGCGAGGCTAGTGGTGCATTGCCACCGTTTCGGCCGCCGCCAACCACATCTTCCACTCCGTGGGCTGCAGCTCACGGAGCCGGGCCGGGGTGAGGCGCAAGACCTCGTCGTCGACGGCGTCGGCCAGGCTGCCCAGTTCGGCGTAGTGGTGAGGATGGGCAACACCGGCCACGAGCACCCGGCGTTGGGCCACCAACGCGGCCGGGGGCGACGCATCGAGATAGCCGTACAGGGTGGCCGCCACCCGCAGGTCGTGGATCACCGGGGCCCGGCCGAACAACGACGCCCGCTTCAGCGCCACCGCCACCAGGGCGGCCGTCACGTCGGCCGGCGACTCACCCTCGGTGAGGTGGAGCTCGGGCAGCAAACGCCGGGCCAGGCCCAACGCGTAGCCCTGGTCGGGGCCCTGGCTACCGAAGCGGTCGCCGGTGGGCTGGCCCTCGCCGCCCAGATCGCCGGGGCGGTCGGCCCGCCACGAACCGCCGCGGCGAGGCGGCGACTCATAGGTACGCACCCCATCGTTGGGTCGACCGGGCACATACTCAGGTGCAGCCATGCCCGGACTCTATTCGCCTCCCTGGAGCAGCCCGAAGACCAGCGCGTCGAGGAGTGCCTTCCAGCTCGCTTCGATGATGTTCTCGCTGACCCCCACCGTGGACCAGGCCCGTTCGCCGTCGGTCGAGTCGATGAGCACCCGGGTGACGGCCTGCGTGCCGGTCGCCGTGTCGAGCACCCGCACCCGGTAGTCAGTGAGGTGGATGTGGGCCAGCTGGGGGAAGTGCCCGTTCAGCGCGGCCCGCAGGGCGGCGTCGAGGGCGTTGACGGGGCCGTTGCCCTCCCCCACCGCCACCCGGCGCTCGTCGCCCACCCAGGCCTTCACGGTCGCCTCGTTCTGCAGGTCCATGCCTTCACCGGCCCAGGCCGCGCCCTCACGGTGATAGGAGGTGACCCGGTAGCTCTCGATGCGGAAGAAGGGCTGCTCCCAGCCCGTCGCCCGCCGCATCAACAACTCCAGTGAGGCGTCGGCGGCTTCGAAGACGTAGCCCTCGGATTCGAGTTGCTTGAGATCCTTGGTGAGCTGGGTTGACGCCGCCGAGTCGAGCTCGACGCCGAACTCGACGGCCTTCATCGCCATGCCGGCCTTGCCGCCCAGGTCCGAGACCAGCACGCGGGTGGAGTTGCCCACCAGGGCGGGATCGACGTGCTCGTAGGTGGTGGTGCCCGCCTTGGCCAGGGCCGAGGAGTGCAGGCCGCCCTTGTGGGCGAAGGCCGACATCCCCACGTAGGGGTCGGCGGCGTGCGGGGGCAGGTTCACCAGTTCGGCCACGTGGCGCGACACTGAGGTCAGCCGTTCGATGCGCCCTTCGGGCAGGCACCGCACCCCCAGCTTGAGCTCCAGGTTGGGGATGCAGGTCATGAGGTTGGCGTTGCCGGTGCGCTCGCCGTAGCCGTTCACCGTGCCCTGCAACTGGGTGGCGCCGCCCAGGACCGCGGCCACCGAGTTGGCCACCGCGCAGCCCGAGTCGTTCTGGGTGTGGATGCCCAGAGCCACGTCGTTGCCGAAGTGGGTCTTCACCTCCCCCACTATCCGCTGCACCTCGTGCGGTAGCGAGCCGCCGTTGGTGTCGCACAGCACCAGCACCTGGGCCCCGCCCATGGCGGCGGCCTCCAGCACCGACAGGGCGAACTCGGGATTGCGCTTGTACCCGTCGAAGAAGTGCTCGGCGTCGAAGAACACCCGCCGGCCCTCGCCGTTGAGGAACTTCACCGACTCGCCCACCATGGCCACGCCCTCCTCCAGCGTGGTCTCCAGGGCCTTGAGCACATGGAAGTCCCAGGCCTTGCCCACGATGCACAGGGTGCCGGCGCCCGATTCGAGCAGGGCCCGCAGGGTGGTGTCGTCATCCACCTTGCCGGCGGGCCGTCGGGTGGAACCGAAGGCCACCAGTTGGGCGGTGTGCAGTTGCAGTTCGCCACCCACGGCGCGCCGGAAGAACTCCTCGTCCTTGGGGTTGGCCTGCGGGTAGCCCCCTTCGATCCAGGCCACGCCCAGCCAGTCGAGCTGTTCAGCGATGCGGAGCTTGTCCTCCACCGACAGCGAGATCCCCTCGAACTGGGCGCCGTCGCGCAGGGTGGTGTCGAAGATGTCGATCGACGGGGGGAGCGCGGGCTCAGTCACTGACATGTTCGACCCATTCCTTGTACTTGTCGACCTGGCCCCGCACGGTGCGGGCGTACTCCTCGGCGATCACCTTGGTCATCGGCCCGGGGCAGGGAATGACACGGTCGTCCACCGAGTTCACTGCCGACACCTCCGCCGCGGTGCCACACACGAACATCTCGTCGGCGATGTAGAGGTCACTGCGGGTCAACTCGCCGATCGCCACCTCGAAGCCGTGGTCGCGGGCGATGGTCATCACCGTCGACTGGGTGATGCCCTCCAACGCGCCGGCGGTGAGGGGAGGGGTCAGCAGCTTCCCGTGCCTGGACACGAAGATGTTCTCGCCGGTGCACTCGCTGACCAGGCCCTGGGGGTTCAACATGATGGCTTCGTCGTAACCGGCCTTGAGGGCCTCGACCTTGGCCAAGCTGGAGTTCACGTAGTTGCCGGTGGTCTTCGACGCCGGGGGCATGGTGTTGTGATCGTGGCGGGTCCAGGACGAGATCTTCATCCGCACCCCCTTGGAGGCGGCGTCGTCGCCCAGGTAGGCGCCCCAGGGCCAGCAGGCGATGGACACGTCCACCGAGCACGGCAGGGTGTTGAGCCCCATCTCGCCGTAGCCGTAGTAGGCGATGGGCCGGATGTAGCACGACGGAAGGCCGCTGGCGGCCACGACGGCCTTGGTGGCGGCCACGAGTTCCTCCACGGAATAGGGCAGGTCCATCATCATGATGCGGGCCGAGTTGTGGAGCCGTTCCATGTGCTCGGTGAGGCGGAACACGGCGGGGCCGCGGTCGGTCTCGTAGGCCCGGATGCCCTCGAAGACGCCCATGCCGTAGTGCAGGGAGTGCGTGAGGATGTGGATGCGGGCGTCATCCCAGGCGACCATCTCGCCGTTCATCCAGATGTAGGGGGTGGGGGTGATGGGCATGTGGGATCAGAGCCTTTCTGCGACCGCGTCGCCGATGTCGGAGGTGGAGCGGGCCAGCGCCTGGGGACCATCCTCCACGAGGGAGGCGCAGGCCTTGCGGATGCGGGCGGCGGCATCGGCCTCGCCCAGGAAGTCAAGCATCATCACCGCGGAGAGAATGGCGGCGATGGGGTTGGCCTTGTGCTGGCCGGCGATGTCGGGGGCCGAGCCGTGTACCGGTTCGAACATCGACGGCGCCGTGCGGTCGGGGTTCAGGTTGCCCGACGCCGCGAACCCGATGCCCCCGGACACGGCGCCACCCAGGTCGGTGAGGATGTCGCCGAAGAGGTTGTCGGTGACGATGACGTCGTACTGCTGGGGCGACTGCACGAAGTAGATGCAGGCGGCATCCACATGGTTGTAGGCGGTGGCCACGTCGGGATACTCGGGTGCCACCTCGTTGAAGGTCCGCTGCCACAGATCGCCGGCGAAGGTCAGCACGTTGGTCTTGTGCACCAGCGTGAGGTGTTTGCGGGGCCGGCTGCGGGCCAGTTCGAAGGCGTAGCGCACGCAGCGCTCCACGCCGTGGCGGGTGTTTACCGAGCCCTGGGTGGCGATCTCGTGCGGGGTGCCCTTGCGCAGGAAACCGCCCTCGCCGGCGTAGGTGCCCTCGGTGTTCTCGCGGATGACGATGAAGTCGATGTCGCGCTCGGTGAGGGTGAAGGGCCGCTGGTTGATGTACTGGTCGAGTTCGAAGCGCATCTTGAGCAGCAGGCCCCGCTCGATCACGCCCGGCGGCACGCCCGGAGTGCCGACGGCGCCCAGGTACAGCGCGTCGAGGCCACGCCACTCCTGCACGGTCTCGTCGCTGAGCACCGTGCCGTCGCGCAGATAGCGAGTCCCACCCAGGTCGTAGTCGACCACGTCGAGGTCCACGCCGGCGGCGCGCATCACCTTGAGTCCCTCGGCAATCACCTCGGGGCCGATCCCGTCGCCGCCGATCACGCCGATCCTGTGTGCCATTGCTTGAAATCCTTCCGAAAATTGAAGAACCGCCCACCGAGGTGGACGGTCGTCGAAGCGCACGCGGAGGTCGCGTGCGCTACTGAATGATGATTACCGCGACGAGCTGAGTGCTGGGCATCGCTGCACAGTGTCGCCCGAACGGCCGAGCGCGTCAAACAACATCCCGGCCCACACCGCAACGCCCTGACGAGCCGATACAGGTCTGATGGCGCATCTCACTACGATTCGCGGAATGCCGGATCCCCAGCACCTCTCCCAAGGCGCCTTCGAACGCCTGCAGGCCGAGTACGAAGACCTGACCACCCGCGGCCGGGTGGACATCGCCCGCAAGATCGAATCGGCCCGCGAGCTCGGCGACCTCTCCGAGAACGGCGACTACCACGCCGCCAAGGAGGAACAGGGGAAGATGGAGGGTCGCATCCGTCACCTCGAGGCCATCATCACCAACGCCCTGATCGTGGAGGGTGGCGCCGGGGACTCCGTGACGGCGGGCTCGATCGTTGGCATCCGCTACGAGGGCGACGACGACATCGAGCGCTACCTGATCGGCTCCATCGAGGAGAAGCGCCCGGATCTCGACGTGGTGTCGCCCGGCTCGCCCCTCGGCGAAGCCCTGTTGGGGGCGAAAGTGGGTGACACGGTGTCCTACGAAGCGCCCAACGGCCGAGCCCTGCGGGTCGAGGTCGTCACCATCGAGGCGTGAGCGCGCAGGCGCCGCCCACCCTCACCCTGCCGCCGGGCCGCGCCGTCGAGCTGCCGGGACGGGGCAGCACGTTCATCCGCGAGCTTCGCGGGCCCCGCAACGCCCCCACTCTCGTGCTGCTGCACGGGCTGGGGGTCGACGCCGACCTCAACTGGTTCCCCAGCTTCGCCGAACTGGGCCGCTCCTACCGGGTGGTTGCCATCGACCACCGCGGCCACGGTCAGGGCATCGCCCTACGGGGCGAACGCTTCCGCCTGGCCGACTGTGCCGACGACGTGGCCGCCCTGTGCGACGCGCTCGGGCTCGACCGGGTGATCCCCGTGGGGTACTCGATGGGCGGGCCCATCGCCCAGCTCCTCTGGCACCGCCACCGCGATCTGGTGGCTGGTCTGGTGCTGTGCGCCACTGCGGCGCGATTCCCCTCCGGGCCCCTGTCGAAGGCCGCCACCGGATTGGTGGCGCCGCTGTCGGCGGCGGCACGGTTCTCGACCCGCGCCCTGCCCTCGAACCCGATCACCCGCACGCTGGTGGCAGCCCGCATCGACGATCCCGGGATGCGCCAGTGGATCCAGCAGCGCGAACGCAGCTCGAACCCGCGGGCGGTCATCGAAGCCGCCCTGGCCATCAGCCGCTTCGATTCCACCACCTGGCTCGGCGGGGTCGATGTCCCCTCGGCCGTGCTCGTGACCCGCTTCGACCGGCTGGTACCCCGCAATCGCCAGCAGGAGCTGGTGCGGCTGATGTCCACCGCCACCGAGCACCCGGTGATGGGCGATCATTCCGTGTGCGTGAGCCGGCCCGACCTGTTCCTGCCCGGCCTGCTGGCGGCCTGCCGCGCCGTCACGGGCGACCGTTGAGCACTGCCTCCAGAGCGGAGGCCGCTTCCAGTACTGCGGTGGCGTAGAGGCGGCCCGGTTCACGGGTCGTGCGCTCGATGGGCCCCGACACGCCCACCGCGGCGAGCACCTCACCACCGGGACCGCGCACCGGGGCGCTCACCGAGGCCACGCCCGCGGCGCGCTCGGCCACGCTCTCGGCCCATCCCCGCTCGGCCACCCCGTCGGCCATGCGGAAGATCTTGCCGGCCGAACCGCGGTCGAGGGGCAGCACCGCACCGACGGCCACGATGGTGCGCAGCTCGTTGGGCGACTCCAGGGATTCCACGCACACCCGCCGGTCGCCGTCGCGGACGTACAGCTGCGCGCTCTCCCCCGTGCGGTCCCGCAGGCGCTCGAGCGCCGGCCGGGCCAGTTGACCCAAGGGCAGCGCCTCCACCGCGGCCCGACCCAACGCCACCAGCCCGAACCCGAGGGTGAAACGGCCTTCCTCGTCGCGGCGCACGAGGTGGTGCGCCTCCAACGCCACCGCCAGCCGGTGGGCGGTGGCCCGGGGCAGCCCGGTGACACGCTGAAGCTCGGTGAGGGTGCGCGGCCCGGCTTCGAGGGACCGCAACACGGACACGCTCTTGTCCAGCACGCCGACACCGCTTACAGTGTGTTCCACAAGACGAGATTCCTATCTCATTCATTGGGACGAGTCAAGGATGACCCCGTCGTCGGTGGGACCACCACCGACGGGTCAACCCGCCCCGCCGTACGCCAGGAGCCCCGCATGTCCGCACACCGCACACTGAGCCAGAAGGTCTGGGACCGCCACGTCGTCCGATCGGGCGACGGCGAACCCGACCTGCTCTACATCGACCTGCACCTGATCCACGAGGTCACCAGCCCGCAGGCCTTCGACGGGCTGCGCCTCAGCGGCCGCACCGTGCGCCGGCCCGACCTCACCGTGGCCACCGAAGACCACAACGTGCCCACCGAGCACATCGACGAGCCCATCGCCGATCCGGTCAGCCGCGAGCAGGTCGAGACGCTGCGGCGCAACACCGCCGAGTTCGGGGTCGTCAACTTCCCCATGGGCGACCCCAACCTGGGCATCGTGCACGTCATCGGCCCCGAGCAGGGCCGCACCCTCCCGGGGATGACGATCGTGTGCGGCGACAGCCACACCTCCACCCACGGGGCGTTCGGCGCCCTGGCCTTCGGCATCGGCACCAGCGAGGTCGAGCACGTGCTGGCCACCCAGACGCTCCCTCAGGCGGCGGCCCGCACCCTGGCGGTCAACGTCGACGGCGAGTTGCCGGCCGGCTCGTCGGCGAAGGACATCATCCTCGCGGTGCTGGGCGTGCTGGGCACCGGCGGGGGCATCGGCCACATCGCCGAGTACCGCGGATCGGCCATCCGGGCGCTGTCCATGGAGGGCCGCATGACCGTGTGCAACATGAGCATCGAGGTCGGGGCCAAGGCCGGGATGATCGCCCCGGACGACACCACCTTCGCCTACCTGCAGGGCCGGGCCCATGCTCCCACGGGCGAGCAGTGGGAGGCGGCGGTGGCCGACTGGCGCACGCTGGGCACCGACCCCGACGCCACCTTCGACAAGGAGATCCGCCTCGACGCGGCCGAGATCCTCCCCTACGTCACCTGGGGCACCAACCCCGGCCAGGTCGTGCGCCTCGCCGACCGGGTGCCCACCCCCGAGGACTTCGCCGACCCGGTGGCACGCTCGGCCGCCGCCGAACGGGCGCTGGACTACATGGGCCTCACCGCCGGCACGCCGATGCGTGAGGTCGGCGTCGACACCGTGTTCATCGGGTCGTGCACCAACAGCCGGATCGAGGACCTGCGAGCCGCCGCCGGCGTGGCCCGCAACCGCCGGGTCGCCTCCGGTGTGCGTGCCCTGGTGGTTCCGGGCTCGTTCGCGGTGAAGCGCCAGGCCGAGGCCGAGGGCCTGCACGAGGTGTTCACCGCCGCCGGCTTCGAGTGGCGAGAGCCCGGTTGTTCGATGTGCCTGGCCATGAACCCCGACAAGTTGGCCCCGGGCGAGCGCTCGGCCTCCACGTCGAACCGCAACTTCGAGGGCCGTCAAGGCCGGGGCGGGCGCACCCACCTCGTGTCACCGGCGGTGGCCGCCGCCACCGCCGTGGCCGGCCATTTCGCCAGCCCCGACGACCTCTGACCCACCCGACCGGACCGAACCTAGGACGACACATGGGAGCAGTACGCTTCGTGCAGGGAGCCGGTGATCCCCGCGACCGCAGCGACGTCGACACCGATCAGATCATCCCCAGCGACTGGCTCAAGCAGGTCCGCCGCACCGGCTTCGAGAAGGGCCTGTTCGGCGAGTGGCGTGACGAGCCCGACTTCGTGCTCAACCGCGAGGAGTACGCCGGGGCCAGCATCCTGGTGGCGGGCCCCAACTTCGGCACCGGTTCGTCGCGTGAGCACGCGGTCTGGGCCATCCAGCAGTACGGGTTCAAGGCGGTGATCTCGCCCCGCTTCGGCGACATCTTCCGCAACAACGCCACCAAGAACGGGCTGATCCCGGTGCAGGTCGACGCGGTGGTGGGTGAGCGCCTGCTGCGGGCCATCGAGGCCGACCCGACACTCGAGTTGTTGATCGACGTGGACCGCCGTGTGCTGGAGGTGCCGGCGCTCGACCTCGTGGTGGCCTTCGACCTCGACGACTCGGTGCGCTACCGGTTCCTCAACGGCCTCGACGACATCGGCCTCACCCTCGGCCACGCCGAGGACATCGCTACCTACGAGGCCTCGCGCCCCGCCTGGATGCCCACCGCCTGAGGCCGACCCCGACCCGACCCCCGGCGGCCGAGCTCAGGCCAGGCGGTTGGCAGCGCAGACGACGGCCTTGAACGAGGCGGTGAGGATCGACTCGTCGAGGCCGACGCCCCACCGCACCCGACCGTCGGGCGACTGCGCCTCCACATAGGCCACCGCGGTGGCATCGGTGCCGGCCGACACCGCGTGTTCGGCGTAGTCGACCACCTCCACGTCGATGCCCAGATCGGTGCGCAGGGCGTGCACGAAGGCCGCCACCGGGCCGTTGCCTTCGCCCCGCACGGTGTGATGTTCGCCGTTCACGAGCATCTGGGCGACGATGGTGGCGCCACCCTCCGACGCGGTGGTGAGCTCATGGGCCAGCAGTTGCACGGCCGGGTCGGGGGCCAGGTACTCGTGCTGGAAGGCGTCCCACATGGCCCCCGGGGCGATCTCGGTGCCCGAGTCCTCGGTGATGTGCTGAATGGTCGACGAGAACTCGATCTGCAGCCGCCGGGGCAGGTCGAGGCCGTGTTCGGCCTTCATGATGTAGGCCACGCCACCCTTGCCCGACTGGCTGTTGACCCGGATGACGGCCTCGTAGGTGCGGCCCACGTGCTTGGGGTCGATGGGCAGGTAGGGCACGCCCCACACGTCGTAGTCAGTGCCGCCGGGTCCGGCGTAGAGGGCCTCGAACCCCTTCTTGATGGCGTCCTGGTGGCTGCCCGAGTACGACGTGTAGACGAGGTCGCCCACATACGGGTGACGGGGGCCGATGGGCAGGCGGTTGGCGTACTCGGTCACCCGGCGCAGGGCGTCGATGTCGCTCAGGTCCAGTTCGGGGTCGACGCCCTGGCTGAACAGGTTCAGGGCCAGGTTCACGATGTCGACGTTGCCGGTGCGCTCGCCGTTGCCGAACAGGGTGCCCTCCACCCGGTCGGCCCCGGCCATCATCCCGAACTCGGCGGCGGCCACCCCGGTGCCGCGGTCGTTGTGGGGGTGCAGGCTCAGGCACACCGTGTCGCGGTTGCGGATGTGACGGTCGAACCACTCGATCACGTCGCCGTAGATGTTGGCCGTGTACATCTCCACGGTGGCCGGCAGGTTCAACACGATGCGCCGGTCCGCGCTCGGCTCGATCACGTCCATGACCGCTTCGCAGATCTCGATGGCGTAGTCGATCTCGGTGCCGGTGAAACTCTCGGGGCTGTACTCATACCGCACGTCGGTGTCCGGCAGCGTCTCCTCCAACTTGCGGCACAGCTTGGCGGCGTCGGTGGCGATCTGGGTGACCCCGGCCTTGTCGAGGCCGAACACCACGCGCCGCTGCAGCACCGACGTGGAGTTGTAGAAGTGCACGATGGCCTTGTGCGCGCCCCGCAGGCACTCATAGGTCCGTTCGATCAGTTCGGGCCGGCACTGGACCAGCACCTGGATGGTCACGTCGTCGGGGACCAGATCCTCCTCGATGATGTGGCGCACGAAGTCGAAGTCGGGCTGGCTGGCCGAGGGGAACCCCACCTCGATCTCCTTGAATCCCATCTTCACCAGCGTCTCGAACATGCGCAGCTTGCGGGCTGGGTCCATCGGGTCGATGAGTGCCTGGTTCCCGTCACGCAGATCCACGGAGCACCACAGCGGCGCCTTGGTGATCTGGCGGTTGGGCCACGTGCGGTCAGGCAGGGCGAGCGGCAACGGCCGGAAGGGCTCGTACTTCTCGAAGGGCATCTTGGGCGGGATCACTGGTTCGGGAGGCATTTTCCTGCTCATTTCGTGGGGGTCGTGCACTGCGGGTTCCGGCCGGAAAACTGAAAGACCCCCTGCAGCGGGCAGGGGGTCGGGCGGCGGGCGCGTGAAGGCGCTCGCCGCTACGTAAGAAGGAGGACCAAGCCGGTGGTCATACGCCGGCCAGCGTGGCAGGGGAACTCGGGTGCCGTCAAGGGCTACCGTGCCGCCCATGATTCGCCGATCGTTCCGCCTCGGCATGTGGCTGGGAGTGTTTGCCGGGATCGCCTACGCGGTGACGCGCCTGCGCGGCTCGACCAAACCAGCTCCCGTCGCATCCCCGCCGAGCGGGTGGCCGCCCGTGCCGGCGCCCATCGCCCCCCGCATCCCGACGGCGGCACCGAGCGTGCCCCCGGCCGCCGCCGAACCGGAGCCCGTCGCAGTCGCAGAGCCCGAGCCCATCGCCATCGCCGAACCGGAGCCTGAACCGGAGCCCGAGGCCGTGCCGGAGCCCGGACCGGCGCCTGAACCGGAGCCCGAGGCCGTGCCGGAGCCCGAACCGGAGCCCGAGATCGGAACGGTGGTGGACCCAGCCGCAGGGGAGGCCGTTGCGCCGCCGGCTCCCAAACCCAAGCCGAGGTCGAAGCCGAAGCCGAAGTCCAAGGACACGCCGCCGGAGTCTGAGCCCACCGTTCCCGAAGAGGCGGCGGAACCGGAGACCCACACCGACGACGACGTCGAGACCCCCAGCCGAGCACGCACCCGAGCCGCTCGGGGCCCGGCCAGCAAGCGCGTACAGAAGCCCGCACCACCGCGGGCGCCGGCGAGGCCCCTGCGGCCGACCGCGGCACCCACCTGGGTCGATCCCCAAGGGGGGATCTGCCCGGCCTCCCACCCGGTCAAGGCCAAGCTGCGCAGCAAGTTGTTCCACCTGCCGGGGATGTTCGCCTACGACCGCACCAACCCCGACCGGTGCTACCGAGACGAAGTCACCGCCGAGGCCGATGGCCTCAAGCGCGCCAAGCGCTGAGCACCCGACGACGGCTCGTGCGAATCACCTAGAGAGCGGTGACCGACACGATGCCCTCGGCGCGGCGGATCTCTGCCATCACCTCGTCGGGCACCGCGGTGGTGGTGGCCACCACCTGCAGGGCGGCCTTGCCGTCGGGCGACCGGCCCACACCCATGTTGTCGATGTTGATGCCGGCCCGGGCGAGCGCCGAG
>JANMIX010000666.1:0-4384 GCA_031376015.1 Acidimicrobiia bacterium
CACGGCGATCACCGGAGTGGAGGGCACCCAGCAGCCCGTCGCATCGACGGCCGCTTCCAGCACACGGGTCTGGGTGGCGAGTACGACCTTGGGCACCAGCCGGGCCCGCACCCAGTCGTGCAGCCGGGGATCACCGCCGCCGAGGGCGCGCAGATCGACCCTGGGATGCATCAGCCGCCGGCCGGCGAAGCGGACCGGGCGACGCCCCCAGGCAATCCCGGCGGGATCGACGAGACCACTGGTCACCAGCAGCGGATCGGCGCCGTGCTCGGCATCATGCACATACGGCACCAAGCCATAGAACTGCTGGCGGAAGCCGGCGGTGGCGGTCACCAGCGAGCCCAACCGGGCGTCGACGCGTTCGGGAATCGAACCGGACGGCGGAGGGTCCGGAGGGCACAGGGCGGCCGCCCACGAGCCGGGCCCGGGCACCTCGATCGGCGTGGCCGGCGCCACGTCGAGGCCCTGCCAGCGCCGCACCGAGGCTGCCGGGGGTCCCCCGATGCGCAACAGCGGGGCACATACCCGCACCGCGGTGTCGGGAAAGACCTTGCCCGGCGCGCTCCACATGCCCTCCAGCACCGCTCGACGCTGCACCTCGACGCGGACCGCCTGCGCGTCGCGGGCGCCAGCCACGGACTGAGGCTGGATCAGCAACACCCGCCCGCCCTCGTCCACCAGCGTGAGGGCGGCGACGAGGAACACCCATGCCGTGTCGGTGTAGGCGCCCTCGAGCCGCCGTAGTTCGGGGTGCAGCGCCTCTCGCCGCACCGTGGCGGTCGAAAGTTGGTTCAGGAACGGAGGGTTGCCTACCACGAGGTCGAACCGGCCCGACCACCGGCGGCCGGCGTCGAGCCCGTCGGTCACCTGCAGGTGGTCGCCCGGGTCCACGCCCGACCACTCCCGCACCGCGGCTCGGGCCGCATCGACGGCGAGGGGGTCGGTGTCGCAGCCGTGCAGTAGATCGGTGGCGACCTGTACCCGGGCCAGCCCGCGGGCCACCAGCGCCTCACCGGTGGCCAGCAGGAACGCTCCGGCCCCGCAGGCCGGGTCACAGAACCGGGGCGCCGAACGATCGAGACCGTCGAGTGCCACCTCCACCAGACGCCGCGCCAGGGCGGGGGGCGTGTAGTGCGCGCCAAGGGCCCGGCGGCGCGCCGCGGGCAGAGACGCTTCGTGCGGATGGGTCATCTGCCCGCAGCGTAGGGTCGGCCGGTGCGCTGGACGGTCCACGGGGAACGGGTGCTCTACGACAGCGAGTGGGTACGCCTGTGCCTCACCGACGTCGAGGTGCCCGGAGGGGAACGTTTCGAACACCACGTGGTGCGCAGCCCGTCGGCGGCCACCGGCCTGGTGGTCACCGATCCTGCCCGCGGGGTGCTGCTGTTGTACCGGCACCGCTTCATCACCGACACCTGGGGGTGGGAGATTCCGGCGGGGCGCGTCGATCCCGGCGAGACCCCCGTTTCCGCCGCCGAGCGCGAGTGCCGGGAGGAGACCGGATGGCAACCGCACCTGCCGCTACGAGAACTGGTGCATTTCCATCCCAGCAACGGCCTGTCGGATCAGGTCTTCACCATCTTCGTGGCCACCGGTGCCGATGAGGTCGGCGAACCCACCGATCCCGGTGAATCCGAACGGGTGGCGTGGGTCGGCGTGGAGGAGGTGCGAGCGCTCGTGCAGCGCGGGGAGATGCCCGACGGGCTCTCGCTGACCGCCCTCACCTACTGGTTGGCGTTCAGCTCGCCGCCAACGCCGGGCTGACCAGGCCCCGAGCCACCTGTTCGCGGCGCAGCTTCCACACGAAGCCGTCGTAGAACACGTGCAGGCCGCCCAGGAACAGCACGGTGGCCGTGTACAGCGCCGGCGATCCCCAGCGGAGCTCGATGAACAGCAACGTCAGCACGGCTCCCAGGTAAGCCCCGAAGAACCGGCGGCGACCGTCGGGCTCGGCTAGCACGCGGGCGAGGGGGCCGTCGTCGCGCCCCCGGAACCGGCTGCCCAACGCGTGGTGCACGATCACGAAGTACTCCAGCGCATGGGCGCCCACGTAGCCGACGAAGCCGATGACCGGGTCGACGAGCATCACCGCAAACAGCGTCGCCGTGCTCAGCAGGTACACGGCCTTCGCCGGGTTGGCGGTCCCGTGGCGGTAGCGGGCGACCTCCTCGACGAGCCACCGCGCCGCCAACACCAGCACCCCGACGATGACCACCGGAAGGAGGCGAGCGGCCCACGGTTGCAGCGCCACCAACTGGCGCACCCCATCGGCGTTCACCCGCCCGAGCGGGAGTGCGGCCACCCGATCGACGGTGCGGGGGTCGGCCGCGGCCCGCACCATGGCCAGCACCAACCACGACAGCAGCACTCCTCGCTCGAGGCGTCCGTCGTCCTGGCCGGCCTTGCGCCCGTAGATGCGGGTGAGGCCGTAGCGCTGCATGAGCGTGTGCTCGGCGTTCCACAGTCCCGCCACCAGCGCCACCGCGGCCAGCGAGAGCCACAACCCCAGCGCGATGGCCAGTGCAAAGACCACCGGGCTCCAGGCGTAGAGCTTCCGGTGAAGCGCCCGCTGCGCGGGATCGCCGTAGACGAGCGGCAGCGTGAGCGGTTGGTGCACGAAGGACACCAGGAAGGTGACGCTCAGCACCGTGGCCAGCGCATCGGGATTCGAGGAGGCCCACCAGGCTGCCCCCACGAACGGCACCCAGAGGAGGGCCACTGCGGTGTCGACCGGCGCCGAGCGGATCCAGCGGGAGGCGGGCATGGGCGTCGAAGCTACCCCCGCCGGCGCCGTGCCATCAGGAGACCTCTTCGGGCTCCCACGCCACCAGATCCCCGAGACGGGGATCGTTGGAGAACATCTCCACCAGCGGCAGCCCGGGCAGGCCGAGGCGGGGCAGCATCCGGCGGACCTCCAGTTCCTCATCCCACAGGATGAGGGTCACCACCAGGCCGGACTCGCCGGCCCGGGCCGTGCGACCCGATCGATGCAGGTAGGTCTTGTGCTCGGGCGCAGGGTCGTAGTGCACCACCACGGACACGTCGTCGATGTGCAGCCCGCGGGCGGCCACGTCGGTCGCCACCAGCACCGCCAACTTGCCCTCCCCGAAATCGGCAAGGGCCTTTTCGCGGACCCTCTGGGGGAGGTCACCGTGGATGGCGGCCGCGTTGACGTTCTCGCCCCGCAGCGCGCTGGCCAGTCGGTCAGCGGCGCGCTTGGTGTTGGTGAACATCATCGCTCGGGGGACCGAGGCGGCGATGGCGGCGGCGACACGCACCTTGTCCATGTCGTGCACCTTGAGGAACCGGTGTGTCATCTCCTCGACGGTGACGGTGTGGGACTCGACCTCGTAGTGCACCGGGTCCCGTTGGTACCGCTGCACCAGTACATCCACCGCGCCGTCGAGGGTGGCGGAGAACAGCAGCGTCTGGTGCGGGCCGCCCACGTGGCGCAGCACCCACTCGACCTGGGGCAGGAACCCCATGTCGGCCATCCGGTCGGCCTCGTCGAGCACCACGATGCCCAGGGCTTCCAGCGACACGTCCTTGCGGTCGAGCAGGTCGATGAGACGGCCCGGGGTGGCGACGAGGATCTCGACGCCGTCGGCCAGCTTGCGGGCCTGCTTCTCCAGGGACTGCCCGCCGTAGCAGACCGCCACCCGTACGCCCTGGCGGGCGCCGAGCGGTTCGAGCACCTCGGCCACCTGCACCGCCAGCTCGCGTGTGGGCACGAGCACCAGCGACGTCGGCCGTCCTGATTCGGCCTTGGCGGTTCGCTCGAGCATCGGGAGCCCGAAGGCCAGGGTCTTACCCGAGCCGGTCTTGGCCTTGCCGCACACGTCCCGGCCCGCGAGGGCATCGGGGATGGTGAGGGTCTGGATGGGGAAGGGGTGCTCGATACCAGCTTCAGCCAGGGCTTCGACCAGGGACGCCGAGAGACCCAGCGAGGAGAACGTCGTTGACATGCTGCGCTGACGTTAGCCAGCGGCGGGCGTCAAACAGGAAGTGCGGCCTCGATGGCGGCGACGATCTCGTCCGATTCGGGCTCGGCCTGGGGCGAGAAACGGGCCACGATCTTGCCGCCGGGGGCCAGCAGGAACTTCTCGAAGTTCCAGCGGATGTCGCCGGAGTGGCCCTCCTTGTCGGCCACCGCGGTGAGCTCGTCGTAGAGGGGGTGACGGCCGTCGCCGTTGACCTCCACCTTCTCGGTGAGGGGGAAGGTGACGCCGTAGCTGGTGGAGCAGAACTCCTGGATCTCCTCGGCGGTGCCGGGCTCCTGGCCGAGGAACTGGTTGCAGGGAACGCCCAGCACGGTGAAACCCTTGGACTCATACCGCTTCTGCAACGACTCGAGCCCGGTGTACTGGGGGGTCAGACCGCACTT
>JANMIX010000709.1:0-3927 GCA_031376015.1 Acidimicrobiia bacterium
GCCAGGATCTCGAAGCCGCCCTCCAGGACGGCCACGCCCAACAGCGCGGGGACATCCAGCAACACCCCGCGGCACACCATGGGTTCGATGGTCTCCGCGCCGTGGGCCTGCATGCGCCCTCCCACCTGCGCATCCTGGGCGGACACCCCGCCATAGAGCTCGCCGCAGTGCGACACGTGCGACAGGGCATCGATGTGGGTGCCCACATGGGTGCCGGTACTGATGAGGTCGTTGGCGGCCGAGCCGCCGTCGGCACGAACCATGTCGCCGTGACGGCGGGGCAGGGAGTGGCGGAACTCGGGATGGTTGGGCGACTGGGGCATGCCCACCTCGAGCGGTCGACCCAGGTCGTGCACACGCACCCCGGCGGTCACCGCCGCCAGCAGCGCGTCGGCGGGGGCGGCCACGGCGGTCATCGAATCACTCCTCGGGCCCGCAACTCGGTGATGCGGGTTGTGTCGAGCCCGGCCTCGGCCAGCACGTCGTCGGTGTCGGCCCCGAGGGCTCGACCCGTCCAGCGCACCGAACCCGGGGTGTCGGACATGCGGAACAGCACGTTGGGCATCTTCAGCGGCCCCAGATCGGGATCCGCGACGGTGGTGATCATGTCGAGCGCCCGCACTTGGGGATCGTCCAGCAGGTCGGCAGCGGTGTAGATCGGTGCGACCGCAGCCTGCGCATCCTCGAAGGCGTCCACCACCTCGGCCTCGGTGCGCTCGGCGATCCACGCCGCCACGTAGCCGTCGAGCAGGTCGGCGTGCTGCGCCCGGCCCGACGCCGACGCGAACCACTCCTCATCGCACACCTCGGGATGCCCGACCAGCCGCAGCACCCGCTCGGCGATGGAGGTGGCCGAGGTGGAGATGGCCAGCCAGCGGTCGTCCTTGGTGCGGTAGGTGTTGCGCGGAGCGTTCGACGAGGACCGGTTGCCGTTGCGGGCCTGGAGCACACCCAGTTGGTCGTACACGGTGGGGCCGGCGCCGACCGCGGTCATCATCGGCTCGAGCAGCGAGATGTCGAGCACCTGACCGCGCCCGGATCCCCCGGGGCGATCACGTTCGTAGAGCGCCATCATGGCGGCGTTGCTGGCGGTGAGCCCGGCCAGCGTGTCGGCCAGACCCATGGGCGGCAGCGTCGGTGGCCCGTCGGCCAGGCCGGTCACCGAGGCGAAGCCCGACATGGCTTCGGCCAGGGTGCCGAAACCGGGGCGGCTCGCATAGGGCCCGTGCTGGCCGAAACCGGTGACCCGCACCAGGACGAGCCGGGGGTTGCGTTCGTGCAGCGTCTCGGGCGACAGGCCCCAGCGCTCCAGGGTGCCGGGCCGGAAGTTCTCGACCACCACGTCCGCCTCCTCGGCCAGCGTGAGGAAGACCTCGGCACCCTCGGGCGAGCCGAGGTCGAGCGTGATGCAGCGCTTGTTGCGGGACAGGATCTTCCACCACAGGCCGTGCCCGTCCTTGGCCAGGCCGTGGGTCCGGAAGGAATCGCCCTTGACGGGGTGCTCGATCTTGATGACCTCCGCCCCGAAGTCACCCAGCACCTGCGCACACAGGGGACCGGCCAGCACCGTGGACGCGTCGAGGACGCGCACCTGGCGCAGTGGACCCTGGTTGTCGTTGCCGGTCACGTCCCTTGTGTTCCTTTCAGGGGAACGCTGTTTCGTTTAGATTAGGGACAGGGTGGCGGGCTGTCAACGGACGTAGCCGCGACCGGTGAGCACACCGTCCACGTCGTCGAGCACCAGGCCCGACACGCGCTCGTGGTCGATCACCTCGAGCGCCCAACGACGGTGGGCGGGGTCGACCCAATGCTCCACGACGGTCATGGGCCCGACCCGGTACTCGAGGCCGGTCACGCCGTGGGTGCCCGGCGCCACCGCATCGAGATCGAGCCTCGGATGGGCACCGTCGGCCGAACTGTCGGCGGGCACCGCCACCCCGACGATGGCCGCCACCGGCCGGCCGGCGACCGAGAACCAACCGCCGGTGACCTGACGGTGCGGTTCGCTGAGCACAGCCCAGGACCGGAAGGAGTGCCCGAGGCGGGGCCAGACGCCCCGGCCGGTCATCGCCCCCGGCGACCACTCGATCCCGGTCCCGATCACGTCGGGACCGCGGTAACGGCGTCGGGATCCCTCGACCACCAGATCGAACACCCACTCGCCCTCGAAGCGGCCCATGGCATGGGCCCGCACGGCGCCGTCGGGGACGCAGCTCTGGGTGACCCGGATGGTGCCGTTGTCACGCGGATCGAGCGTGCGTCGCTGGTACACGTTGCCCACGAAGGTGCCGTCGGGCTCGTGCACGTGCTCGGTGACCAGCCAGTCACCCACGAAGGAGGGCCTCTCGATCACGTCAGCGACACCTGAACTCCAGGGAACCGACGGTGGCACCCACCCGCTCGCCGCCTCGGAACCACAGGTGGGCCACCGCCTTGGTGAGGCCGTCGGTGGCGACCACCTCCCGCCGCCAGCACCGCAGTTCGACCTCGTGGTGCAGGAGCGAGCCCGCCAGTGCCCGGCCGCCGAACAGCGACAGGCTGCCCGCCACCGGGCCGGCGCCGGTCCAGGCCGACGTCGGGTCGCGTTCCCAGTGCACCGCAAGGGTGCGCTCGTCGAACGGGCTCCCCGAGAGCCCGACCACGCCGCCTTGCTCATACGTCTCGGTCATCGAGACCTCACCGGCGGACTGCAGGTCGCGATCGAGCACCTGCACGGTGCCCTCCCATGCGCCGGGACGGAACAACAGGTCGGCCGGGCGAGCTGCGGGATCCATGGCCTCGGTGACGGCGCCGTCCTTGCGGTTCTCGCCCACGACCGCCCACACCAGCCGCTCGCCCCGGTTCAGCAGCGCCAGCGACAGTTGCCGTTGCCCGTCGGGGAGCACCATGAGCAGGAAGCGCTGGGTCAGACCCAACTGGGGCCAGTGGTTGTGGGCATCCACCGCGAACGACCCGAGCGGCTCGGCCAGACCCACGTTCAACGGGCCCGCGTAGCGACGCCGGGTGCCGGTGTCGACGATCGTGTAGGTGCCGGCGAAGGCGAAGGGACCGTCGAAGGCCACGTCCACGTGCACCGTGCCGTCACCATGGGGGGTGACCGTGCGTGTGTCGCGCCCGTAGCCCGCGAACTGGCCGTCGCCGTCGTAGACCTCCGGACCTCCGGCCCAGTTGCCCGCGCCCGCGGCGAAGCTGACGCTCGGGCCGCGGCTGGTGGTCATGTCACGAACGTGACGCGCTGCTCCGCCGGAGGGGCGGCGTAGAACGCCTCGTGAAGGTCCACACCTTCGGGTTGAGGAGCGAGCCACCGGCCCTTGGTCGCGAAGCTCACCTCGGGTGTGTCGAAGGGGTAGGGCGAGACCCGGTAGCGGTCGCCGCCCAGGGGGGTCACTGTGATGGTCACGTCACGGGTGGCGTCGACCGGCACGTTGGCGAAATCCTGTGGCACCCGGTTGTCGGGCTGCTCGCACTGGCAGTACAGCGCCAGCGTGTCGAAGAACTGCAGGAGCTTGTAGGCCTGCAACAGCAGGGCGTCCTCGGCCAGCGCGGCGGTGGCGGGATCGGCCCGCAACTGGGCCTTGAGCTGATCCTGGCGGGCCAGTTCGCCCGCCAGCATGCCCTCCACGGTGGGGCGCAGTTCGTCGGGGATCACGTTGATGAACAGGAAATCGCTCAGGCCGTAGCGGCCGTTGTAGAGCCCGTAAGTGTGCATGCTCGACAGCAGCCCGCAGAAGGGGTGCCGGGCAACGTTCAGATCGGGCGAGCGGTTGCCGGTGGCCACCAGTTCGGCCAGGGGCGTCTTCACCAGGTGATAGGGCAGGCCGGTCTCGGGATCCTGAAGGAACCGTTCGTCGAGAAGATCCCAGCCCTCGTCGTGGTGGGCGACGAGATCCTCGTAGAGGTCACGGGGTTCGATGGTGGCGAAGGTGT
>JANMIX010000770.1:0-10280 GCA_031376015.1 Acidimicrobiia bacterium
GCCAGGACTGCCTGGCTGGGGTGCGCGAGACGTGGCAACACGACGCAGACCTGCTCGTCGGAGAGCGCGGCGAGGCGGTCTTCTGGCGCCGTCACCGCGTCACGCCGTCGGCCCGGGCCGCCTCCGCCACCGCCGGCGCCACCAGGTCAACCACACGCCGGTCGAACACCGACGGGATGATGAACCCGGGGCCGAGGTCGTCGCTCGACACCGCCCGGGCGATGGCGGTGGCGGCCGCCACCTTCATCCCTTCGGTGATGGTGGTGGCGTGGGCGTCGAGCGCTCCTCGGAAGATGCCGGGAAAGGCCAGCACGTTGTTGATCTGGTTGGGGAAATCGGACCGACCGGTGGCCACCACCGCGGCGACCTGGGCCGCCAGCTCCGGACGGATCTCCGGGTCGGGGTTGGCCATGGCGAACACGATCGCGTCCTTGGCCATGGTGGTCACATCCTCCACCGTGACCAGATCGGGGCCGGACACCCCGACGAAGACATCGGCGCCCACGAGCGCGTCGGCCAGCGAGCCGGTCCGTCCGTCGGGGTTGGTGTTCTCGGCGAACCACCGCTTCGAGGAATTGAGATCGTTGCGATCACGGTGCACCGTGCCGTTGCGATCTGCCCCCACGACCACTGGCACGCCCGCCTGCATGAGGATCTTGGCGATGGCGACGCCCGCCGCCCCGACACCGGAGATGACGACCGTCAGGTCCTCGAGCCGTTTGCCGACCACCCGCACCGCGTTCTCGAGCGCGGCCAGGGTGACCACGGCGGTGCCGTGTTGGTCGTCGTGGAACACGGGGATGTCCAACAGTTCCTTCAGCCGTTCCTCCACCTCGAAGCACACAGGAGCGGCGATGTCCTCGAGATTGATGCCTCCGAAGCTCGGTGCGATGCGCACCACGGTCTCGACGATCTCGTCGGCAGTGTGCACATCGAGACAGATCGGGAAGGCGTCGACCCCGGCGAACTCCTTGAAGAGCAACGCCTTGCCCTCCATCACCGGGAGGGAGGCCGCAGGGCCGATGTCGCCGAGCCCCAACACCGCGGTGCCGTCGGTGACGATGGCCACCGTGTTGCCCTTGATCGTGAGGTCATAGACGCGGTCAGGATCCTGGGCGATGGTGCGACAGACCCGTGCCACCCCGGGGGTGTAGGCCATCGACAGGTCGTCGCGGTCCTTGATGGGAAGCCGGGCCAGCACCTCGATCTTGCCGCCTCGGTGGAGCTCGTAGGTCAGGTCGACCGCGTCGAGCAGCTCGACCCCCTCGACCTCGGCGGCGGTCTCCACCACCTGCGCCAGGTGGGCCTCGCTGACACAGTGCACGACCACGTCTTCTTCGAGTTGATCGGTGCGGACGTCGAACCCACCGATGCGGGTGACGTTGCCACCGACTTCACCGATGGCCGAGGCGAAGCGACCGAGTACCCCGGGGACGTTCTCCATCCGGACACGGAGGCGAACGGAGAAGGCGGCGCTGGGCGTTGACACGGCGGGCAACGTACGGGTGGGCCGGAACTGCTCGCAAAAAAGAATCAGGACCGGCCTGCCTGGCGGGTGGCGGCCGGTCCTGATTCCAGAAGAATGTTAGGTCACGCGTCTGCGTTGACCTCACGCATCTTCGTGCGACATCTCCTCAAGACAACGCTTGATCTCCGACACGCGGAAGCGGCGATGGCCACCGAGGGTGCGGATGGCGGTGAGCTTGCCGGCCCGCGCCCAGCGGGTCACGGTCTTCGGGTTCACCCGGAAGAGGGCGGCCACTTCCGAGGGGGTCAGGAGGGCTTCGGGTGCGTCAAGGTCGTCGTGGGCCATTGTGATTTCCTTCTCTCTGCCAAGCGGCACCGCCTCGGGCGGCTTGTCCGATTTCTCCCAAGAACATACGAGCGATACCGGAATGGGGAAATAGCCCGACTGAGTCATTTCCGTTGCCCGACCGGACTAGTACCTCTGTGCCATAAATGTTACTTGTGAGCTTTCTGAGAACCTCGCGGCCATCGGTCACAGGAGTGATCACTGGCAGTGACGGACGAGTCTTTGGAGTGACGGTCGATGTGAAGCGCAGGGCTGTGACCAGGTATTTTAGCCCTCTCCCTACGAAGCAGACCGGGTTTCCTACTCGGAGGAGGACGCCATCCTCCCCGAGGCGGGACATATGAACTAGTCCATTGCTCGCACAAGGTCCTCGAGAAGGCAGATCCGAGGAGGCGAACAACGGAGAAAATGCCGTTTCCCCTCTATTTCCACGGCCAAACGGCAGATTCGAGGCTGCGCCGCCTCTCGTTTCACATGGCGGTGAGCACCGCTGTCCGCCTAGCATCCCGCCGTGCGCCGTGCTCGTGTGTTCGCTCTCGCCAATCAGAAGGGCGGAGTGGCGAAGACCACGACCACTCATTCGCTCGGCGCAGCGCTCGTCGAACGGGGCGTCAGCACGCTGCTGGTGGACCTCGATCCGCAGGCCTGCCTCACGTTCTCGCTCGGTCTCGACTCCGATGGCTTGGACCGCTCCCTGTACGACGTGCTGCTGGGTCGCTGCGGCGCCGCCGACGCGCTCACCAAAGTGGGCGATCTGCACCTGCTGCCCTCCACCATCGACCTAGCCGGTGCAGAACTGCACCTGCTGTCCAAGACCGGGCGTGAGTACGTGCTCAAGTCGGCGCTCAAGTCGCTGGTGAACGAGTACGACGTGGTGCTCATCGACTGCGCGCCGTCGCTGGGCATCCTCACCATCAACGGCCTCACCGCCGCCGATGAGGTCGTGGTGCCCTTGCAATGCGAGACGCTGTCGCACCGCGGTGTCGGCCAGCTGCTCGAGACGATCGCCGATGTGCGCAGCTACACCAACGCCGACCTGAAGGTTCGGGGGGTGATCGCCACCATGTTCGACGGACGCACTCGTCTCAGTCAGGAAGTGCTCGCCGATGTCGCCGAGCACTACGGCCTCGAGGTACTCGACCCGCCGGTGCCCAAGTCGGTGAAGGTGGCCGAGGCGCCCGGCCACGCCCGTTCCGTCCTCGAGCACGCACCCCGGTCGAAAGCGGCCGAGGCCTACCGCGCCCTCGCTGCGCAGTTGCTCAAGTGACCTCGTCGCTGGATCCGCAGGGCAAGCGGGCCCTCTTCGAGAGCCCCGTCGCGGCGCCGCCCGAGGTCGTTCGCCCCGGTGCGGCCCGAGAGGGACGCTCGGCGCTGTTCTCCGCCGGTCCGCCCGAAGTCGGCACCGTGCGCATCACCTGTTCGAACTGCGCCGCGTCCAGCCGGGTCTCCCTCGGTGACGCCGGCCTTCGGATGCTCGGCGGATGGGCCTTCCTGCCGGGACGCCGTCGGGACTGGTGGATACGGTGCCCTGCGTGCAACCGCCGCACGTGGTGCTCGATCGCCTTCCGGGAGAACCGCGGCTGATCAGCGCGGCAGCGCGGCCAGCAATTTCGACACGGCTTCCAGGAGATCGTCCGCCTCGAAGGGCTTCTTGAGATAGGCCGAGGCACCCGAGGACATGGCGCGCTCCACATCCTCACGAGCCGATTTGGCCGAGACCACCAGCACCGGCGGCGCTCCCGCCTTATCCCGCAGGCGGTCGAGCACCCCCCAGCCATCGAGCACCGGCATCATCACATCGAGCACCACCACATCGGGATCGTCGGCGTCGATGCGGGCCAGCGCTTTCATGCCGTCCGCCGCCAGCAGCACCTGGTGCCCGGCGAACTCGAGGTTGAGCCGGTGCAGCAGGAGGATGTCAGGTTCGTCGTCGACCACCAGGACCCTGGCCATCACCAACGCCCCCCCACCATGCGGACGTCGCGGGGGCCGGTCTCGATCACGCCGATCTGGCGGGCCATGTGACCGGCGGCGCGCAGCACGTCGAGTGCCCGGTAGGCGTCTGCAGCGGGAACCACCAGCACCATCCCGATGCCGAGGTTGAAGGTGCGGGTCATTTCTGCATCGCTGACCTCACCGAGACGCCGGATCTCGGAGAAGATGCGGGGCGTTTCCCAACTGCTGCGGTCCACCACCGCCACGGCCCGCTCGGGCAGCACCCGTACCAGGTTGCCCGCGATCCCACCCCCGGTGATGTGGGCCACTGCGTGCACGTCGACCACCCGCTGAGTGGCCATCACCGCCGGTGCGTAGATCACCGACGGCGACAGCAGTTCCTCGGCCAGGTCGTGGTGCGCGCCCTCATACGCGGGGCCGTCCAGCGGCCGTCCCGCTCGCTCCAGCAGGACCCGACGGGCCAGCGAGTACCCGTTGGAGCGCAGGTTGGGCGAGGGCAAACCGAGGAGCACGTCGCCCGGTTGGATGCGCTCGGGGCCAAGGAGTTGGTCGCGTTCGGCGACCCCGACCGCGAACCCCACCAGGTCGAACTCGCCGGGTTCCATCGCGCCGGGGTGCTCGGCCATCTCGCCGCCGATGAGCGCACAGCCTGCCGTGCGGCACCCAGCAGCCACCCCTTCCACGAGTTCCTCGATGTGGTCCGGGTCGAGCTTGCCCACGGCGATGTAGTCGAGGAAGAAGAGCGGTTCGGCCCCCTGGCAGACCAGGTCGTCGACGCACATGGCCACCAGGTCGACCCCGATGGTGCGGAAACGGCCCACGGCCTGCGCCACCAGCGCCTTGGTGCCCACACCGTCGGTCGAGGACACGAGCACCGGATTGCGGAACCGATGCTGGGGAAAGGCAAAAAGACCCCCGAACCCGCCGATGTCACCGATGACCTCGGGCCGGAACGTGGAACTCACATGGCGCTTGATGCGCTCGACGGCGACCTCGCCGGCCGCAATGTCGACACCCGCACCGGCATACGTTTCCCCTCCCATCAGTCGCTCACCGTAGAGGGATCACCACTCGATTGCCCGAATCGGTCGGCGTAACCGACCTCCAGCACGTCCTTGGACAGGGTCACCGGCACCTCGACGGGGTACTCGCCGGAGAAGCAGGCGGTGCAGAACCCGGCCCCGACCGTGCCGGTGGCCGCCAGCAGCCGATCGTGGGTGAGGTAGGCCAGCGAATCGGCGGCGAGATAGTCGCGGATCTCCTCGACGCTGAGGTTGACGGCCAGCAACTCGCCCCGGTCACCGGTGTCGATGCCGTAGAAGCACGACCAACGAACCGGCGGCGACGTGATGCGTAGGTGCACCTCGGCGGCGCCCGCCTCGCGCAGCATCCGCACCAACTGCTTCTGGGTGGTGCCCCGCACGATGGAGTCGTCGACCACCACGAGGCGCTTGCCGGCGATGTTGTCGCGCAGGGGGTTCAGCTTCATGCGCACCGCCCGGGCCCGCAATTCCTGGCTGGGAGCGATGAAGGAACGCCCGATGTAGCGGTTCTTGACCAGTCCCTGCCCGTAGGGGATGCCCGACACACGGGCGAACCCTTCGGCGGCGGGCACACCCGACTCGGGAACACCCATGACCATGTCGGCCTCGACGGGGGCCTGCTCGGCCAGGAGTTCGCCCATCCGGACCCTGGCCTGGTGCACGCCACGGCCGTAGAGGCGGCTGTCGGGGCGGGCGAAGTACACGAACTCGAAGACGCACAGCGACGGCACGATCGTCTCCGGGGCGAAGGGGTGCACCGACCGGTAGCCCGACGCATCGATGACAACCATCTCGCCGGGATCCAGCTCACGTACGAAGTGAGCGCCGAGCAGGTCGAGTGCCGTGGTCTCCGATGCCAGCACCCACCCGGCCTCGAGCTTGCCGAGGCAGAGCGGGCGGAAACCGTTGGGGTCCCGGACCCCGATCACGTGCGCTTCGTCGGCAGCCACGAAGCTGAAGGCGCCGCGCAGGCGGGGGAGCACGGCGACGAGCGCCGCCTCCAACTCCTGGCCGATCCGCACGCCGTCGTGACCGGGTTCCATGGTGATGAGCTCTGAGGCCAGCAGTTCGGCGACGAGATCGCTGTCGGAAGTGACTGTGCCGGGGAGCATCCCCGCCTCCGACGCGAGTTCCTCGGTGTTGACCAGGTTGCCGTTGTGGCCCAGAGCGAACTGCAGCTCGCCGGTGGAGCGGTAACAGGGCTGGGCGTTGCGCCACGATGCCGACCCCGTGGTGGAGTAGCGCGTGTGGCCAATGGCGAGGTGGCCGGTGAGGGCCGCGAGGGTCCGATCGTCGAAGGCGTTGGCCACAAGGCCCAACTCCTTGACCACGGTGAGCAAAGTGCCGTCGCTCACGGCCATGCCCGCCGCCTCCTGGCCGCGGTGCTGCAAGGCATAGAGCGCCAGATACGTCAGGTGCGCAACCGGTTGGCCGGGGGCGTAGACGCCGACGACGCCGCACGCCTCCTTGGGGTGCCCAGCCTCCGGGTCGAAGAGTCCGTCGCCGGGGACCTCGGCCGCTTCCGCCAAGCCCGCGGGAAGCTCGGAGGGAGTGTGGGGCACGGCGCCATGATACGGAGCCGACGGGCCTTCTCCGAACCTGGGGGGAGCCTTCGGGGGTGCTGCGGCTAGTTTCGCCCGCCGTGTCCCCATCCGCCGACGCCGCGACCCGCCGATCGCGGCCTGCCCCAATCCGGCCTGCCCGAGTCCGGCTCACCGACCGCGGGCGGCGACGCCGATGACGGTGGCGGTGATCGGTGCGGGGTGGTCGGGCGCGGTCGTCGCCCGATCCCTCCACGACACGGGTGTGCCGGTGGAGGTCTTCGAGGCGGCGGCCGGCGTGGGCGGGCATTCGCGCTGCGAGACGCTCAACGGGGTGCTCTACGAACCGAACGGCGCCCACATCTTCCACACCTCCGACGCGAGGGTGGCGGCCTACGTGCAGAGCCATGGGATGGTGCGGCCCTACCAGCACCGAGTGCTCACCGAGGTGTTCCTGCGCGACGACGACGAGGCGGGACGGCTTCTGGCCTGGCCACCGCAGCTGAACGAGTTGCGCACCTTGCCGGACTGGCCACGCATCGAGTCGGAGCTGAATGCCCTGCCGCCGGCCCCCACCGGCGACGACTTCGAGTCGTGGGTGGTGTCGTTGATGGGGCGCACGCTCTACCGGATGTTCGTGGAGGGGTACACCCGCAAGCAGTGGGGTGGTGAGCCCTCCGCGCTGTCGGCTCGCCTGGCGCCGCGGCGCGTGGATCTTCGCGACGACGGCGACACCCGGTTGTTCAGGGACCGGTGGGAGTTCTTCCATCCCGAGGGCGCCACACCGGTGATCGAGTCGATCCTGGCACCGGTGCCGGTGACCTGCGGGGTCTCCCTCGACCTGCCCGCGGTGGCCGCCATGGGCGCCGGTCTCGACGCGGTGGTGATCAGCGCACCGCTCGACGACTTCGTGGGCCGGCCAGGCGCGCTGGACTGGCGGGGCATCCACATGGTGTCGCGCTACGTGCCCACCGAGGACCCCGCCGGCACAGCCACTGCGGCCTACGTCGTGAACCGGCCCTCGCCCCGAGTGCCCTACACCCGCACGGTCGAGACCAAACACGCGTCCGGGCAACGGATCACCGGCACCGTGGTCAGCGAGGAACACCCGGGTGCGCCGGCGCGCCATTACCCCGTGCCGGACCTCGACGGCGTCGGCGAACAGCGCAACGCAGCCCTGCGGGCCGAGATCGCCGAGGCGCTGGCACCCCTGCCGGTGCATTTCTGCGGACGGTTGGCCACGTACTGCTACATCGACCAGGACCAGGCCGTGGCCCGCGCCCTGGACTGCGCCGAACAGGTTCTGGCAGCGGGGCGCGACCCACGATGAGCGGCCTCATGGAGCCGCCGGCACCCCGACCCACCGTGGCGGTGTCCATTCCCGCGTTCAACGAGGCGGAAGGCATCGGCGAGTTCGTCGCCGAGATCGACCAGGCGCTGGCCGGCATGTGTGCGGCGCTGCACGTGATCGTGGTGGACGACTGTTCCACCGATGCGACTCCCCAGGTGCTGGAGGCGCTGGCGCCGAAGCTGGCAGGTTCGCTGTACGTGGTGCGCATGCCCCGGAACTCCGGGCACGGACCCACCGCGTTGGAGGCGTACCGGCGGGCCCTGGCCACCGGAGCGGAGTACATCCTGGCCGTGGACGGCGATGGCCAGTTCCTGGGTGCCGACCTGCGGCGGCTGCTGGTGCTACTGATGGACGGCGGCGATGGCGTGTGCGGCGTACGCCGCTTCCGCTACGACCCCTGGTTCCGGATGCTCATGACCCGGTTCCTGCGCCTGTATCTGAGCACGGCGTTCTCGGTGCCGACCCGCGACGCCAACTGTCCGCTGCGGGGCTACCGCGCCGCGGTGTTGCGGGAATTGCTCGAGTGGGTCCCGGCCGAGGCCGGCATACCCAACGTGCACCTGACCGTGGTGGCCGCTCGCCGTGGCGCCACCCTCATCGAGGTGGACGTGACCCACCGGGTGCGGCGAGGGGCGAGCACGACCGGCACCATGTTCGCCAGCCGGCGACGCAGCGGCGTGCTGGGCCGCCTGGCCCGCTTCTCGTGGCGGGCACTGGGTGAGTCGATGCGCTTCCGCACCGGACTCCTCCGAGGCATCCGGCCCGAGCCGAACGCGGCGATCAACCCCGGGCGTTGACCCGGCCCGAGCTCTTTCGGCCACGGCCCCGCTTCTCCGCCAGCGGCGGCTCGGGCGCCGGCTCGGGTTCATCGTCGGACACCACCTCGAAGGTCTGTTCCAGCCGCTTGGCCACCGCGTCGGCGATGAACTGCAGCTGGGCCTGGGTCATCTGAACCGAGCCGGCCACCTGCTGGGCGGCGGCTTCGGCCACTGCCATGAGGCGAGGGTCGTCGGTGTCGGGTCGGAGGCGCACACCGATGCGCTTGCGCAGGCTCACGAACTCGGCCCGCAACGCAGCAAGCTCGCCGGCCAGGTCGACCTCGGCGGTGCTGTCCTGGCCGCCGGCCGCGGAAACCGCCGCCTTCACCGATCGCAGTTCGCTACGCAGCGTGCGCACGGCATCGTTGAACGAGCCGACGACCTCGTCGTGATGGGCGGTGCCGGCGTGCACGGCCTCGAGCAACTCGTCGTGACGGGCGCTGCCGGCGTGCACGGCCTCGAGCACCTCATCGGTGCGCGAAGTGCTCTCCGCGAGCGCGTCGAGGACCGCTTCGGTGCGCGCCGAGTGCGCGCCGACCGCTTCGAGCACTTCATCGGTGCGCGACACGGAGTTGTGCAGCGCTTCGAGCACCTCTTCATCGGCGACCCCGGCCATGGCCGCCATCGGAGCCGCCGTCGCCGCGACCGGCGCGGCGGAGGCCAGCGCCTGGACTGCTTCGAGCAGCTCCTCCGAGCGGGCGGTGTTGGTGGCCACCGCGGCGTCCAACTCGTCGAAGCGTTCGGCGAGCTCGGCAGCCGCCACCATCGGCTCGGGCGCCCAACCCTCCTCGTCCCATTCGTCCTCGGATTCCTCGGCCTCGTCCTCGAAGCCCTCCTCGTCGAGGTCCTCGCCGTCGAGCGCCTCGCCGTCTTCATCCCACTCTTCTGCCGCATCGTCGAGCGAGAGTTGGGCCAGGACGACCTCGATGCGTTCGACCGCATCGGCGATCTCGGCGACCATCTGGCGGGTGTCCGCCTCGGACACCTCGTCCTGGTCGCTCCCGCGGGCCACCGAGACTTCGTGAAGCTGGTCGGTGACCGAGGTCCAATAACCGTTGGTGGCCTCGGCCAGTCCCTCGATTCGCCGGGTCAGGCCAGCGACGGCGGCATCGAGGGCCTGGATGCGCTGCGCCAGCATGGGCAACAGCGGCATCGGCGGTCCTCCGGCGTCGGTCGACGGCGGTGCCGCAGGGGCTCCGTCGTCCATCGCATCCCACTCGTCATGATCCTCGTCGAGGAAGTCATCCCCCATGAGGGGCGAAGTTACCGGTTGGCGGACACCCGTACCGACTCCTTGCGCGCGAACAACAGGCGGCGGTCCCGGAAATCGGGGGCGCGGAGACGCCGGCTCCGGCCGCCGGAGCCGGCCAGTGCCAGGACCAGCGGTCCCACCAGGGGCACTGCGGCCTGCAATCGTTCGGCGTAGTAACGCTGCGAGAACACCTTCGGATGGGTACCCGAGTGAACCACGGAGAGGCCCGCGTTCTCGACGAGGCGAGAGAGCGACCTCTCGGTGAAGTACTGCAGGTGCATGGGCAGCACCGACCACCAGCGCCGTCCCAGGAGGCGGGCCAGGCGGGAACCGGCATCGGGCACCGTCACGACCACGAGACCGCCCTCCTCGAGCAGGCCTGCGCACCGGCGAACTGCGCCGGCGGGGTCGCTCAGGTGCTCGAGTACGTCGAGCAGGGCGACCGCCCGGTACGGGCCGGCACCGGCGGGGACGGTCTCGAGTGCCGTCGCCACCACCTGCACACC
>JANMIX010000800.1:0-24049 GCA_031376015.1 Acidimicrobiia bacterium
AAGCGCTCGAACGGTTGGCCGCTCTTGCGTCCCGGGCAACGACGTTGGCCGCCGATGCCGACGGCGCGGCGGGGGCCGACGACGACTGACGGAGCACGCAGTAGTGGGCCTCAGTGTCCCTTCCAGTTGGGGCGCCGCTTCTCCAGGAAGGCCGACATCCCCTCTTGCGCGTCGTCGGTCACGGCGTTGAGCGCCATGACCGTTCGGGTGAGGTCATAGGCCTGGCGTTGATCGAGATCGACCTGCCGGTAGAACGCTTCCTTCCCGATCCTCAGCGTGAGGGGACTTGCCTCGCTCAGTCGGGCGGCAAGGTCCTCCACCGCCTGATCGAGGGCCTCTGGGTCCACCACCAGGTTCACCAGGCCCCAGTCGGCGGCCGTCTCGGCGTCGATCGCTTCGCCCGTGAGGAGCATCTGCATGGCCCGCTTCCGACCGATGGCACGGGTGAGGGGCACCATCGGCGTCGAGCAGAACAGTCCGATACGGACCCCCGGCGTGGCGAAGGTGGCGGCCCGCTCAGCCACGACGAGATCGCAACTGGCCACCAATTGGCAGCCGGCGGCGGTGGCCACCCCATGCACCTGGGCGATGACCGGCTGGGGTACCGCCTGGACCGTCTCCATCAACTCGACGCAGGCGTCGAACAGTTCGGCGTGGAACGTGGGAGCGGCTCCCACCATCTCGGACAGATCGTGGCCGGCCGAGAAGCAGGGGCCCTCTCCCGAGAGCACCACCACCCGGCCACGCGCGCTTCGCAAGGCGTCCGTGAGTTCACCCATCAGGGCCAGCGACAGCGCATTGCGGCGCTCCGGGCGGTTCAGGCGAATGGAGGTGATATCGCCGTGGGTCTCGACTCGCACCTCGTTCACGCGGCGAGGTTATCCAAGGCAGGACGAGCAGGACATCGGAGCATTGATGTCGAAACACCGCACGAAGGACGAAATCCGGGCACAGTGTGCACTCGTGGTGGGCGCGATGGGGGTGATCTGGTGACGCGGTTGTATTGGCTGTTGCTGGCGCTCGTACCCGGGGTGTTGGTCATGGCGCCGCAGGCACACGCGGTCGGCCCGGAGGGTCAGGCTGGGCCCGCGCCGGGAGCAAGTTTGCCGGCGTAGCGCGGCTCGAGGTGGCCATCGGCCGCCAGCCATCGCAGTGCGTCCTCGACGGTCACCCGCACATCCCTCGGCGTCAATGCCAGCGCATCCCAGGTGGGCTGATCGTCGGTCGGCACCATCGTCACCATGAACTCCGCCGCGTCGCGAGTAAGCGGGTACGCGATCGGCCGGACCCGGCGCAGCAGGTCGAGCAGTCCGGCCAGTCCCATCAGCAGAGGTCCCGGCAGACGGATGCGGCGAGCCCGCACGCCGGTGAGGTCGTCGATCAGGGAACCGAACTCGCCCCAGGTGAGGAAGGTGCCACCCAACAGGAACCGGCGGGCACCCTGACCCGGCGCCACGCAGGCGGCGAGCGCCTCACCCAGGTCGCGCACATCGATGATGCCCACGCCTCCCCGGACGACGGGCCATCCCTGACTCCGGGCGCCCACGATCCCTTCGAGCGCGGTGTCGAGGGACGGCTGGTCGGGCCCCAGGACGCCACCGGGATACACGATGGTGATCGGCTGGCCCCCGTCCTGCAAACCGCGCACCATCCGTTCCGCCTCCAGCTTCGAGGTGCCGTACTCGGCGCTCGGGGTGCCCAGGGGGGAATCGGCGCGGATGACCGGCTCTGCCGGCGGGATGAAGACGGCGATGGTGGACACGTGCACGATCGGGTCGAGGCCCATGTCGGCGGCAGTGCCCACCACGTTGCGGGTGCCGCTCACGTTCTGTTCGTGGACCGACACCTGCCCACCGGAGGTGACCCCGATGGCCGCGGCGGCATGCACGACCGCGCCGGCGCCGGCCAGTGCGGTCTTGACCGCATCGAGGTCCAGCATGTCGCCGCGGTGGAGTTCGACACGGTCGGGAGCCACACCCTTCAGGGCAAGCATGCGAGCGGCCTTAGCCTCGTCCCGCACCAGCAGCCGCACGTCGTGGCCTCGGTCGAGCAGAGGGCCGACCGTGTGCGACCCCACGAAACCCGTGCTCCCGGTGACCAACACTCGCACGACGCCCTCCTGGCTGCTCTGGCTGGACCACCCCAGCGGCACAGGTCTTAGTCGATCAGGCCGTCACCCGCAGGTCCGTCGGCCTCCGCGGACATCTCGTTACCAAGGTCGAGGGTCACGCCCGGAACCGGCCACCGGTCGAGATAGACCCGTAGCCCCCCGGTGCAGCGCACCTGGCCGTCCGCCCCCACGACGAGCGCCTCGCTGGTCGTGCCGCCGAGCAGATCGAACCGATGGGCCGCGCCTCGCAGCAGCACGGCCTTGGCCAGCACCTCGGCTTCCCACGCCTCGCCGGCGACGACGGTCGCCATATTCAGATCGGTGGTGGAGGGCAGGCCCGTCCCGGGGTCGATCAGGTGGTGACGGGCGAGGCCGTCCTCGCTGAACCAGACGCGCTTCAGGGTGGTAGACGTGGCGACGCCGCCCGCGGCCAGATGCAGCACCGCCATCGGTACCGGCGACCACGGATGCTCGACCGCCACGCTCCAGGCACCGCCGGTGGGACTGGTCCCCTCGACCCGCACGTCGCCACCCATGTTCACGCAGACGCCCTCGACGCCGGCGTGCCGCAACTCGGTCACGACGAGATCGGCGGCCACACCCTTGCCGATCCCGCCGGGATCGAACCCGAGCCCGGCAGGCAACCGCACGGCATCGCCGGCCATCTCGATGTCCTCGCAGCCCAGCAGCGTCACCGGGACCGGACTCGCGGGCGCCGTGACCACCGGCAGCCGGTCGAAGGAACGGTCGTAGCCCGCCGCCACCACGGCCGCCAGCACGGTGGGGTCGACGCAGGCACCGCTCAGGTGGAACGCGTCCACGCCCCGCGCCACCAGCAACCGCGTGTCTGCCGAGACGGTCACCCATTCGCCGGCGCGGCGGTTGAGCACGCTGATCTCACTGTCGGGCAGGAAGCGGCTCCATCGCCCCTCCAGCTCGTGGATGCGGCGCTGCGCGGCATCGGCGGCACCCTCGGGTCCACCCACGACGATCAGGTGGATGTCGCTGCCCATGGCCCGGAACCGGCGGTCGGTCACGGGCAATGGTCCCACGGCCTCGAGGACCATCCTCTTCACGCCGTTCCGCCGGCCGTGAGGTCGTACATCATCACGTTGCCGACGGCGGTCGCCGTGAAGTTGGCGGTCACCCACGCGGTGATGGCCGACGATGTGGAGGAGGTGCCCCGCCGGGTCCACCCCGACCACCCCCGGCGATGAACCAGTGGACCCGCCCCTGATCCACACCGTGCGCGGCGTGGGCTACAGCCTCCGGCTGCCCGGCGGCCAGTAGCAGGAACCGAGGTCGCAGCGGCCGGCCGCACCGGTTGGCCCAGCTGCGCTCAACTGGCGAGCATCGCGGCGATGACCTGGCGGGCCCGGTCGATCGAGATGGCGAAGCCGATGTTGGAGGCCTGCACGTTGCCGCCGCTGGCGGCGACGGCGGTGTTGATCCCCACGACCTCGCCGCGGGCGTTGACCAGCGCGCCGCCGGAGTTTCCTGAACTGATGGCGGCATCGGTCTGGATCATCCCTGTCAGGTCCGCCGTGTCGGTCCGAAGCGATCGGTCGAGGGCGGAGACGATCCCCTTGGTCACCGAGAGGCCACCCTCGAGGGCAAGCGCGTTTCCGATCGCCACCACGTCGTCGCCGACCTGAAGCGCGGCGCTGGATCCGAGAGTGGCCGGCACGGTGCCGCTGGGGTCATCCACGCGGATGACCGCGAGATCGTTCGCCGTGTCGGCGGCCAGGATGTGGGCGCTGCGGGCCTGGGCCTGCCCGTCGAGGGTGACGGTGACCGAGGTGGCGCCTTCCACCACGTGGGCGTTGGTGACGATCGTGCCCTTGTCATCGATCACGATGCCGGTGCCCGCCCCCCGACCCCGAGACACCCAGGGACCGTCCTGTACCTGCACGGACGTCTCGATGGACACGACCGAGGGCTTCACCTTGTTCAGCACCGCGGCGACATCGAGGGAGGTGCCGGCGAGATCGAGGCTGGCACGCGAGAGCGGCACGCCGGAAGTCACCACGGTCGTGGAACGACCACCGGCCAGCCATCCACCGGTGGCGCCTCCCAGGAGTGACAGCAGCGCCACGCCGGCGACCGCACTTCGCCGCCACCGTCCCCGCCTCGGCGAAGGAGGTGGCGCCGGCTCGGGCGGCGCACCCGGCGGCGGCGCATCCGAGGGTGGCCCGAACGGCGGCAACGAAGGGAATGGCGGCGGGACTGATGTGTGGACCGGCCCACCCTGGGGAGGCCAGAAAGGATCACGTGAATCGATCTCATCCATGACCGCCATGGTGGAGCGGTAGCCACACAACGGGCATGGAGGGCCCTGAGAGGTTCCTGAGAATGCCGGCGAGTCGTGCGTCGGGGGCGCGGCGAATGTCGGCAACAAATGCCCGCTCCCTATGCTGCGGGGATGACCTTGGCACCCGATCATCGCTACCTCGTCATCTCCTCGGACTGCCATGCCGGCGCCAACCACGCCACCTACCGGGAGTACCTCGAGGCCAAGTACCACGAGGACTTCGATGCCTGGCGGGCCAAGTACGCCAACCCCTTCCGAGACCTGCAAGGCGACGGCCGCACCCGCAACTGGGACAACGACCGCCGGGTGAGTGAACTGGAAGCCGACGGCGTGGTGGCCGAAGTGGTCTTCCCCAACACGGTCCCGCCGTTCTTCCCAACGGGCGCGGTGGTGGCCCGTCCCCCGCGGCCGGATGAATACGAGCACCGCCTGGCCGGCATCCGGGCGCACAACCGCTGGCTGGCCGACTTCGTGGCTGCGCATCCCGAGCGCCGTGCCGGTATCGGTCAGACCTTCCTGAACGACGTCGACGACGCGCTCGAGGACATCCAATTCATCGCCGATCACGATCTGCGCGGTGGGCTGCTACTGCCGATGGTGCCCGACGACATGCCCCACCTCGAGCCGCTCTTCTCTCCCGCCTACGACCGGGTGTGGGCCGCCTGCCAGGACCTCGGCGTCATCCTCAACAGCCACTCCGGGGGTGGAGGCCTGCCCGACTACCGCGGCTACCCGGCCGCCGGTGCGCTGTGGATCACCGAGACCACCTTCTACTCGCAGCGGCCCTTCACCCATCTGCTGTGGTCAGGCGTATTCGAACGCTTCCCCCGGCTCAAGTTCGTCATGACCGAGCAGGGCAGCTCTTGGTTGCCGCCACTGCTGGCCCGGCTCGACGGCTTCCACAAGCAGATGACTGGCGGGCGCATCGGCGAGTTGAAGTTCGGCGACGGATCGACGCTGTCGCTCATGCCCAGCGAGTACTTCGCCCGTCAGTGCTGGGTGGGTGCCAGCTTCCCCTCCCCGCGTGAGGCCCAGGCCGGTCGGGCGTTCGGGCTCGACAAGTTCATGTGGGGCAACGACTACCCCCACGACGAGGGCTGCTATCCCAACAGCCGCGAAGCGATGCGGCGGGCCTTCGTCGATTGGACGCCTGAGGAGATCCAGGACTCACTGGGCAACATCATCGCCGAGGTGTACGGCTTCGATCTCGCCGCCCTGCGACCCTACGCCGATCGTTGCGGCCCCACGGTCGCCGAGCTACAGGAGCCCTACGAGGGGATGCCCGAGGGCAACTACAGCCCGGCCTTCACCCGGCCCTGACCGCGCCGAGCCTGCACAGTCAGGGATTCTCCACCGGGTCGAGCCGGAAGACCCGGAGATCGCGGCCCGAGCGCTCGACGTAGATATCGAAGTTCGGCCACTTCGAGATGATGTGGGGCCAGATGTGGGCCTTCTCGGCGCTGTCGAGAAGGTGGGCGTCGACCACGAAGGTCTTGCCCTCGAAGGTGGCCTCGGCGCGTGGGTTCTTCATGAGGTTGGTCGTCCACGCGGGGTGGTTCTGGCGCCCGAAGTTCGAGCCCACCAGGTAGAAACATCCCTCGTCGGGAATGCAGGCCAGTGGCACCAGGCGGGGTTCGCCGCTCTTGGCACCGATGGCGGTGAGCATCAGGGTCGGCACCGGACCCTGGCTCATCATGCGCCGGCCGCCGGTGAGCTTGTAGACCAACCGATCGAGACGGGGCACGAGCGACGGTGCGATCTTGGCGAAGAGCGCGCTCCCCGACACCTTCTCGGTGATGCGGGCGACGGGATGACTGCGATCCATGGGCGGGGAGCTCCTCGGGCGACTTGCAGGCGACGATGCCACCGTAGCGGCCTGATGACCAGGCTCCTTCGTCCCCATGCCGCAGCCCTTTGCGGCGCGGCGCCGGCACACGCCAGGGCGGTAGCGTCGGATCCATGTCCGATGTGGTCACGCCGATGGGTTTCTCCGACGAGGAACTGACCGAGCTGGCGCTCGCCGCCGACCCCGACGCACCCCTCGATCCCGGCGCCACCCCGTGGCAGGCCGGCGAGGGCGCACTCGGCCTCCTGCCCGACTGGTACATGCCGGCGCCGTCGCCGCGCCGTCGCCGGCTGACGGGCTGGCGCCGCACGGTGGTGATCACGCTCGTGGTCGCCTTCGTGCTCATCGATGCCGCCGGGCTGTGCAGTACCTACGGCTCGATCGTCCTGGCCTGAGCCCGACGAGCGCCCGCTCAGTCCGGCAACATCGGCATCACGATCCCTTCGCCCCGGCCCAGGAGGCGGGCGCGGGAGATCGACGACGATCCGAATCGGTCGCGGATCCCGTCGAGGGCCGCGTCGAGCCGTGGCCCGTTCGAGGCATGAAACGGCAACGCCAATTGCACGGCGGTGTCGTCGTCGAGGTTCGTGACCGCCACGCCGACAAGGGTCAGACCACGGGCGTGAATCATCGGCGCCGCGGCGACGAGCAGGTCACGGGCGGTCGCGAGGATCGTCTCGGTGTGGGCGGTGGCCTCGGCCAGGGTGTGGGACCGCGTCGCCCGCTCATAGTCGGCGAAGCGAAGCCGGATCACCACGGTGCGACCGACTCGGCCGGCGCTGCGCATGCGGCGCGCCACGCGGTCGACCAGGGCCAGCAGGTTCTCGTCGACCTCCTCGAGCGAGCGACGCGGGCGCCCCAGGGCGTGCTGTGCACCCATTGAGCGGCGCCGGCGCCCTCCCTGCACCGATCGGGGGTCGCGCAGGTTCGCCAGGGCGTAGAGGTGATGTCCGCTGCCCGGGCCGAGCATGCCCACCAGCAGCGACTCCTCCAGCGCGGCGACGTCGGCCACGGTGTGCAGTCCCCGAGCGCGGAGCTTGGCGGCTGTCTTCGGGCCCACCCCCCACAGTCGCTCGATCGGCAGCGGATGCAGGAAGGCACGTTCCGCATCGGGCGGAACCACGAGGAGGCCGTCGGGCTTGCCGACCGCGCTCGCCACCTTGGCCAGGAACTTCGTTCTCGCCACCCCCACCGTGATGGGGAGCCCCACGTTCTCGCGCACGCGGCGCCGCAGATCCTCGGCGATCTGCACGGGCCTGCCGGCAGTGCGGCGCAGTCCGCCGACGTCGAGGAACGCTTCATCGATGGAGATGCCCTCCACCAATGGCGTGGTGTTGTCGAACTCCACGAACACCGCCCGGCTCGCTTCCACATAGGCGTGCATGCGGGCAGGCACGACCACCGCCGAGGGGCATTGACGGCGAGCCTCGGCGCCGCCCATGGCGGTGCGGACACCGAACGCCTTGGCCTCGTAGCTGGCGGCCAGCACCACCCCGTGCCCCACGATCACCGGCCGGCCCCGCAAGGACGGGTCGTCGCGTTGTTCGACGGACGCGTAGAACGCGTCGAGATCGGCGTGCAGGATCGACGCCTCCGCAGACACGAACGCATGTTCGCACAGGTACGCAGGGGGCGCCACCGTTACTGCGCGGGGGTCCGTCCTTTGGGGGGCACCCGGTGACGCGGTGTGGCGCAACGCGCTGGCCGAGGTGACGGCGGCGGTCAGACCAACGTCTCGAGGACCTCGGCCACGTCGTCGGGCCCCGGCATCGCCGCGATGGTCTCACGGAACTGGCCGGCGACTGTGCGGAAGGATGTCTCGGTGAGAAGTCGCGCCACAGCGCCGGCGATGGCCTCCTCGAGGGCGTCACCCGGATGCAGCATCAGGCCGGCGCCGCACCCGGCGATCGCCTCCGCATTCCCGAACTGATCCGCACCCTGGGGGAGGCAGAGCTGCGGTATCCCGAGTCCGAGCGCCCCCAGCACGGTGCCCGAGCCGCCGTGCGACCCGACAACTGCACAACGCGGCAGTATCGACGTCTGGGGCACGTACCGCTCGATGAGGACGTTGGCGGGCTGCGGCCCGAGCGCCGCGGGATCACCGTCGGGCCCGACGGTGACCAGCAATCCGATCTCCAACTGCGACAGGGCCCGTACGGCCGCGGACAGCGCTGCCACGCTGTTGAAGACGGTCCCCATGGTCAGGTAGACGAGCGGCCACACGCGATCGATGCCGGGCAGGGGCGGCACCACCGGAGCCACCGCGGCGATGTCAAGGGACACCGGCCGCAACAATTGCCGTCGACCGACATGGGTCGGCTCGCGGCGCAGACCGGGCGGGTAGACGTCCAGGTAGAGCGTCCGGTAGCAGCCGGCGAACGGGCCCGGCTCGAGCCCCAGCGAGTGCCACCACGGTGCCACGAGCTCCCCCGCCGCCTCCAGGCGATGCGAAGGGACCACAGCCCCGAACGACTTCACGACGCTGGGTATCCCGATTGCGGCGGCCACCAGCGGGGCCGCCAACTCCGCGGCGTCGTGCACGACGAGATCGGGTGACCACTCCCGCGCCAGTGGCAACAGCTCGGCCAGCATCGCGGGAGCGGCGATCGCGCCGAACATCCTCGGGTACATCACGTCGGGGATCCTGTCGGGCGGCAGCGCTCGGGCCTCCGGGTTGTCGCGCCAGAACTGCGCCATCCGCTCGCCCTGCGCGAGTCCGGCGGGCCTGGCGATGATCCCTGCGTCCTCCACCCAATTGCACGTGTCGGGCGAGGTCACCCACATCACGTCGTGGCCTCGATCTCGGAGAGCGAGCGCCAGGGGTGTCATCGGCAACACGTGACCCAGGCCCGCGGGCGTGGTGAGCATCACTCGCATCGGCGCATCATGACCGATACAAAAACAAATCCCACGATGTGCACATCCGCGCCATGACCCCCACCGGCGGGTACGCCTGATTAGCCTCAGTACGGACATCGAGCACGGGCGGCGGAACCCCCGAGGGGATCGGAGCAAGATGACGGCAGTCGGACCGCTACGAACCGCTACCCACCCACACCCGTGCCTATCGGTGGTGATCCCGTGCTTCAACGAGCACCACACCATCAAGGAATTGCTGAACCGTGTGCTCGCGTCGCCGTGGACGGGCGAAGTGATCGTGGTGGACGACGCCTCGACGGACGGCTCCGCGGGCATCATCGACGACAACCCCGATCCGCGGATCCGACTGCTGGTGCAGCCGCACAACCAAGGCAAGGGAGCGGCGCTGCGGCGTGGCTTCGCGGCGGTGACCATGCAGTACGTGATCGTCCAGGACGCTGATCTCGAGTATGACCCCGCCGAGTACGGCACGCTCCTGCAGCCGCTGGTCGAGGACATCGGCGACGTGGTCTTCGGCAGCCGGTTCCACAACAGCGCACCGCACCGGGTTCTGTACTACTGGCACTCGGTCGGCAATCGCTTCCTGACGACGGTCTCCAACATGACCACCAACTTGAACCTGACCGACATGGAGACCTGCTTCAAGGCGTTCCGGCGCGAGGTGCTCGACAGCATCGTGATCGAGGAGAACCGCTTCGGGGTCGAGCCCGAGCTCACCGCCAAGATCGCCGCCGGTGGCTGGAGGGTCTTCGAGGTGGGCATCAGCTACGCCGGCCGGACCTATGCCGAAGGCAAGAAGATCGGCTGGCGGGACGGAGCGCGGGCGCTGTACTCGATCGTGAAGTACGCCCCGGCCGCGCAGGGTCTACGGCGGCGGTGGGCCGCCGGCTCCTCCTCCAAGTGACGGTTCCCGACGCCGGCCGATCCGGGCCACCGGCGTCTTCGGCGGTGGTCCGCGTGCGACCCCGGCGCGGCCTCCGCAGCCGCCTCGCCACGCACCGGGCTCTCCTGCTGGAGCTGCTGGGCGCCAACCTTTTCGCGCTCGCCGCCGGCCTGCCGTTCGTACGGGACGGCCGCGTGGTGTTGACCTTCGACACGGTCGCCTACACCGGGCCCAACGCCGCGCTCAGTGCACGCGAGTGGACGGCGGGACGGCTACCACAATGGAACGACACCCCCTTCGGAGGAATCCCCCACCTCGCCAACCCGCAGGGCGACGCGCTGTATCCCTTGAAGCTGCCCTTCGTGTATCTCGACACCTTCCGGGCTGTGGAGATCGTGAGCCTGCTCCATCTTCTTGTGCTGGCCACCGGCATGGTGTTGCTCCTGCGTTGTGGCCTCGGCCTTCGGGCGCCCGCGGGGTTCGTGGGCGCGATCGCCCTCGTGGGCTCGGGCATGGTGATCGCCCGCAGCATCCAGTTCGAACAAATGGTGGCGATCGCGTGGATGCCCTGGGTGCTTCTCGGGATCGACCGGATCCTCTCCGCGGCGCGCTCGCCCCGATGGGCCCTGGCGTTCACGGCGGTCGTGACGGCGATCATGCTCACCGGAGCCCACCCCCAGCCACTTTTCGAGTTCGCTCCCTTCGCCGCCGGCTGGGCGCTGGTACGGGCCTACGAGCACGACGCCCTGCGCCGGCTGGGCGCGGTCATCGGCGCCGCCGGCGCCGGCGTGTTCCTCGCCGCACCGCAGTTGCTTCCCGCCGCTCTGTTCACCTCAGAGGGTGCGCTCATCGGAAAGCAGACCCTCGAATCGGTCGGGAACCCGGCCTACGTCGTGCAGTTCCACCGCATTCTCAACACCGTTCTGGGTGACCCGTTCACCCCCAACCCTGGGTTCGCGTCCGGCAGCAACGAGTCAATGACCGCCGTCGGTGCGGGCGTCGTGACCCTCGCCGCACTCGGCGCGCTTGCGTGCTGGCAGGGGCGGCGACGCGTGACCATCGCCTTCCTCGCGACGTCGGCCGCGCTGAGCCTCGTCCTGGCCCTCGGTCCCCGGACGCCTGTCTTCCGGGCCGCCTTCCGGTGGGTTCCCGGCTTCAACACCGAGCGGGTACCCAGCCGGTGGCGCGATGTCACGGTGGTCGCCCTCGTGCTGCTGGCCGCCTACGGCGTCGACGCCGTCGCCCGGCGCAAGGTCCACAGGCGGGTGGCACCGACCGCGGGACTCATCCTGGCGCTGGCATTCGGGGTCCTCTTGTTCGGCCATCCGGCGTTGCCGGAATGGCGGGTGCGGGTGGCCTGGATGGCGGCCGTCGCGGTGATCCTCGGGTCCACGATGGTCATCGCCCGGCACGGTCGCCGGCCTCTCCTGGCGTTGTTCGCTGCCGGCGCCGTCAGCGTGGTGCCCCTCGTAGAGCTGGGTGCGGTGGTCCCGCACAACTTTCCCCACCTGCTCTCGATGCCCACGGCCCGGGCGGACCATCCCGGCGCGCTCCCCGGCATGGTGGCCCAGCGGGGCGGGCGCCTCATCTCTTATGCCAGCGACAAGTTGGGAGACCCGCGCTACCTGCTGGACACGGTGCGCCCCAACGCCAACGGGCTCGACGGCATCCGCTCGATCGACGGCTATGACGGCGGGGTGCTCGTCACCAAGCGCTGGGTGGCGGCGGTCAGCGCGCTGGCAGGAACGGCAATCCGACCGGAGGTGTTGCTGAAGGGGCAGATGCAGTTCCCACTGGACCCGAACCTGTGGGCGCGATTCGGGGTGCGCTGGTTGCTCATCGACACGGCGGTGCAGCCGGCGAAGGTGGCGGCGCCCGATTGGCACGGCCCGGTGCTCCGCGAGGGCACTCTCGAGCTGTGGGAGAACCCCGTGACGGTGACCGAAGCTCGTCTCTATGTGAGCGCCGTGGCACGACCGGTGGAGGTGGCCACCGCCGACGCGCTCCGCAGCGCGGCAGCCGATCAGGCCGTGATCGAACCCGGCGCCACCGGTCTTGACTGTCAGGCGAACTGTGGGGTGGTCGCGGTGGCGCTCGAGCGCCCCCACCCCGGCGCGATCGACGCCACCGTCGACGCCACCGCTACGTCGCTGCTGGTGGTCGACGAGCAGTACCTCCCCGGCTGGCACGCCACCGTGGATGGGCGGGCCGCGCCCGTGGAAACGGCCGATGGCATGTTCGCGGGGCTACGCCTCACTCCGGGCATCCATCGTGTTTCGCTTCGCTATACCACGCCCGGTCTGCACCTCGGGTTGGCAATGGCGGCCTCGGCGCTGCTGGCATTGGCCCTCTACGTCGGGTGGCCCAGACGGAACGGGCCCGAGTCCGGTGAAGAACCTGCAATGTCGTTTTTCCGCTAGCGCGGGTGGTGAGGGCGTGCGACGCTGCGGTTCGTGTACGACGACTTCGACCGCTGCTACCGGGCTGTGCAGTCCAAGGATGCTCGCTTCGACGGTTGGTTCGTGACCGCGGTGGTGACGACGAAGATCTACTGCCGGCCGAGTTGCCCGGCCCGGCCGCCGTATGCCCGCAATATGCGCTTCTACCCCACTGCGGCGGCGGCCCAGCAGGCCGGCTTCCGCGCTTGCAAGCGCTGCCGGCCCGACGCCTCCCCGGGCTCGCCTGAGTGGAACGTGCGCCACGACCTGGTGGGCCGGGCCATGCGGCTCATCACGGATGGCACCATCGACCGCGAGGGCGTCACCGGCGTGGCCCGACGGCTGGGCTACAGCACCCGCCAACTGGAGCGTCATCTGCTCGCCGAGGTCGGCGCCGGGCCCTTGGCCCTGGCTCGGGCCCAGCGGGCGCAGACCGCCAGGCTCCTGATCGAGACGACCGACATGGCCTTCAGCGCAGTGGCCTTCGGGGCCGGCTTCGCCAGCATCCGCCAGTTCAACGACACGGTCCGCCTGGTGTTCGACACGACGCCCACCGCCCTGCGGGCACAGGCCGCCCGGCACCACACGCCCCGCACGCCCGGTGCCCTCACCTTCCGCCTGCCCTTCCGGACACCGTTCTGCCCCGACAGTCTCTTCGGGCATCTCGCCGCCACCGCCGTGCCCGGCTGCGAGGAGCGGCGCGGCGAGAGCTTTCGCCGCACACTGCGCCTCCCGGGCGGCAACAGCATCGTCACCCTCACTCCCACGCCCGACCACGTGCTCTGCCAGTTGGCGGTGGACGAAATCCGCGACCTGCCCGCTGCCATCGCTCGCTGCCGGCGCATGCTCGACCTGGACGCCGATCCCGAGGCGGTGGCATCCACCTTCGACGACGACAGGGAACTCGGGCCGCTCGTGCGCAAGTCGCCCGGCCGACGCCTGCCTCGCACCGTGGACGAGGCCGAGTTGGCGATCCGGGTCGTGCTGGGCCAGCAGGTGTCGGTGGCCGCCGCCCGTACCCACGCTGCTCGGCTGGTCCAGCGTCACGGCACCCCGATCCACGACCCGCTCGGCTCTTTGACCCACGTGTTTCCCTCGATCGAGGACCTCGCCGGCGTCGACCCGGCCACACTCCTGATGCCCCGCGCTCGCCAGAAGTGCCTGGCCGCGCTGGTCGATGCCCTTGCCAACGGCACGGTGGAACTCGACGCCGGCGCCGACTGGCAGCGAGCGCGGCACCAACTGGCCGCGCTGGCGGGCATCGGGCCGTGGACGGTGGAGATGATCGCGTTGCGCGGCCTCGGCGACCCGGACGCCTTCCCTGCCACTGACCTCGGCGTGCGCCAGGGGGCGGCACAACTGGGGCTCCCCTCCACGGCGGCCGCCCTCAACACCTGCTCGCAACGGTGGCGGCCCTGGCGGTCCTACGCCGTGCAGTACCTGTGGGCCGCACTCGACCATCCCATCAACCACTGGCCATCGGAGACCGCACAATGAGCATCACCCGTTACCGGATCATCGACAGCCCCATCGGCCCGCTCACCCTGGCCGGCGACGGCGCCTCACTCACCCACCTGTGCATGCAGGACCAGACCCACCCACCGGCGGAACGACCCCAGTGGCAGCACGACCCGGGAGGCTTCGCCGCCATCGTGGCCCAACTGGAGGCCTACTTCGCCGGCGACCTCACCGAGTTCGAGGTTCCGCTCGACCTGCGGGGCACCGACTTCCAGCGCCAGGTCTGGCAGGCGTTGCTGGAGATCCCCTACGGCGAGACGTGGTCCTACGGACAGCTCGCCCACCACATCGACAACCCCGGGGCGGCCCGCGCCGTCGGCCTTGCCAACGGTCGCAACCCGGTGGCCATCATCGTTCCCTGCCATCGGGTCATCGGGTCCAACGGCACGCTCGTCGGTTATGGGGGTGGCATGGATCGGAAGCAGGCGCTGCTCGAACTCGAACGGGCGCATCGCAACCCGCGTCTGGCCTTGGAGGTCTGACGCTTTGGCAGGGAGGCGCCGGCGGCACCATCAGGTGTTGATCTGACCCACCACGTGGGTGGGCGTCACCCGCAGGATCTGCCGGCTTTCGTCGATCATGGCCTGCCGGTACTCGGCCCAGTCGGGATGCTCCTTGCCCGCGACGGCACGGTAGTAGTGCACGAGCGCCTCGCTGGTCTCGTCATCGGGGGATGTAGTGACCGGTGACAGCGCACCGGTGCCGTCGAAGGACAGATACGTCCAGTGGGCCGCATCGGTGAGGTGCACCACCACGCGGGGATCCCGCTCGATGTTGCGGGTCTTGGCCCGATCGGCTGTGACCGAGATCAGGAAGTCCCCGTTCTCGACCAGGAAGGCCACATCGGAGGATTGGGGTCGTCCGTCGGACCGCAAGGTGATGAGCACGCAGTGGTGACGGCTGCTCGCCCATTTCAGTGCGTCGTCCAGGTTCATCGGCCCGCTCCTCGAGTGTCGGTTACGACAGCCGGCTGCTGCGCTCGGGGTGATGCTACGACGGCGCCGCTCAACTCCCTCGTGCCGACAGGTCCTCCACGGTCGCCACATCGAACAGGCTGGCGAGATTCCTCGCCTGAGAGCGAAAGGCAATGCCGTCGATGTGACGGCGGCTCATGATCCACGTCCCCGCCACATGGACAAGCCTCGGGGCCGGCCCGATGTCGCATTGGATGGTGTAACCGGCGTCGCGCAACTGGGCGACGGGCGGCGAACCGGGGCCCGTCGTGGCCCCGAACGGGTAGATGTACACGTCGGTTGAACCGAGGATGGGCTCGCCTTCGGCCTTCCATCGATCGGTGTCGCGGCGCAGTTGCGACAGCGTGCGCCGGGTCATGTCGTTGTGGCCATAGCTGTGATTGGCGAAGCTCCAACCCGTCGCCCGCAGGCGTGCCGCCACCGCCCGGGCGCGCTGCCGGGCGGCCCCGACCTCGGGATCGTCCACGGTGTTGACCCGTTCGCCCAGGATCCCCTCGTAACCGGTCGAGGCCAGGATTCCCTTGGCGCCGTCGGCAGAGAACTCAGGGTGTCGGACGACGAACTCATCGACGAGCGGGACGAGGTCGTCATCGGTCACGCGGGTGCCGCGGTTGTCGCGCACCTCGACCTTGACCGCGCCGGTGCCGTCGAGCACAAGGCGTCGCCCCAACCCGCGGGGACGTTCGTAGTCGAAGTAGTTCACGTCATCCTCGGACAGCACGAACGGCTTTCGTCCCCGGGGCACTTCTACGGTGCCTGCCACGGCGCGGTGGATGTCCACCAGCGTCCAGCCGTTCGCGTACAACTGGACCAGGATCGCCTTGAACTCGGTCACGGTCACGAAGTAGTTGCGAAAGCCCCGGGCAGTTGAGTCGTTGGGATGAAACGCCAAGTCGGGTCGGATGATCAGCGTGTGGAAGAACAGGTGCTCCACCGTGCCCGTCCACGGCACCAGGCCCACAGGGGCGCGCGTGGCCGGCGTGACGACTGTCGTGGTGGAAGCAGTTGAGACCGCGGTCGAGGTGGTCCCCGGCGATGACGCGGTGACCCCGTTCGGTCCGGCAGGAGCGGTCGTACCCGCCGGCACGCCTCCACTGGCAGGACTGCCGACCGAAGCGATGGGAGCCCCGCGGTGGCCGAGGTACACCACGGAGCCGGCCGTCAGGCCGATGACTGCGAATGCCACGACACCACGGCGCGCGCCCGAACCGAACGCACCGCGAGCCCAGTGGCTATTCCCCACACACCGTGAGGCCGTAGGCAATCGCGGCGTCATTGGCAGCCTTCTGATCGGTCGGACCCTTGCGCTGCAGACTGTTGGCGGTGGTGGTGTCGCCCGAACGAAGGGCGGTGCTGAGTTGCTCGTAGTCGGCCAACACGACGTCGACCTTGGCGTAGATCGCCTCGAGAGCTGCCTCGTCACCTGCCGGGGGGCGAAGCGCCCGGAGCTTGGCGAGCGAGGCCTTCGCGATCGAGGTCACCTGGTCGAGTCCTGCCGCAAGCTTCTCCTTGTCGTCGCCGGGATCTGGGACGGCGTCGATTGCTGCGTTCATGCTCGTACAGATGCTGTTGGCCTCGCGGATGTACTGCGTTTTCGTAAGCGGCGGCGCTGTCGTCGTCGTGGTGGTGGGCACGGCGGACGAACCGCCACCTCCGCATCCGGTCACCACAACGGCCAGAAGCAACGGGGCAGCCATCGAACGGGCCAGCACGCGAAATCGGATCATCGAGAAAGCGTAGGCGTCGGCGATCGTCGACCCCAGCCATAGTGGCCTGCAGCGGACGGCGCCATCGCGGCGCCTCGATCAGGTCCTTCGAGCGGCGCGCATCTTCAGCCCGATCCTGACCAGGCCAATCCCGGCGAGCGCAAGACGAGTGGGGTCAACGACCGGCACCCATCGCACGTGTTCATCTCTCACGACATACACACCGACTGGCCATGCCAGCCCACCGAATCCGCCACCGGTGGCCAATTGCCCGGCACCAGAGGGGGCATCACCTCCACCCCCACCCCCAACGGCGATCGCCACAGGAATAATCATCGTCCCGTTCTGCTCGATAGGCGCACCGAAGCACCGTCCGGCACTGAAGGCATCAGTCGCCTTGCTCATCAGCTCTTGCAGAGTCATCTCCCTGCTCTAGCACCTTGACCGACTGCGCGCCTTGGACTACCGAGCGTCGAGGCGAGATCGGAGGCGAAGGATGTGGCGACCACCCCACAGTGCAGATCGCTACGGCTGTCTGGCATCCTCCGTGCGTGCCGGTGAATCGACCCTCCGACTGGGCGAATGCGCAACGCGAGTTTCATGAACGCTTCGCGGAGCATCGGGCGAAACTCCCGGTGCACGAAGTTCGGTGGTGCATCAGGCAGCCCTCCGCTCCTCCGTCGCTTCTGCGAATCGCCCTACGCGTCGCGACGCGTGTCCACCGGAAGGATGGCGACGAAGTCATGGCCGTTTGGGCCGCCGATGATCCGCGTACCGATCCGCCGCGACTCGTCTTCGAGTTCGACCCACGGCCGGCCGCAGTGGAAGGCAGCGGCACCCTTGTGGGCGAGCTCGCTATCAACGGAAACCTCTGCCTCGAGACGGGCGACGGTTCGACCATCTGGCCGACCTACAACCCACGACCTCCATTCCGCCGACGCGCGTAGCGACACGCCCGCTCCCACCGATCAGCGCTGTCGCCGCCGCGCGTTGTGCTGAGTCTGACCAGGCCAGTTCAAGTGGGCGATGAGGGAGTCGAACCCCCGACCCCCTGCGCGTCATGGACCGCCGTGGTCGTCCGGGGCGTGTCAACCAATGCCCACCGCTACCCGTCGATGACCACCCGTGCCTCCGCGTTCATCCTGCTCAACAAGGGGTTGTGAGTCCGGCTCGTGTCGCCGCGGACACAACCGTGTCGGTGAGTGCTTTTCCGTCGCGACGTAGCCAGCGAAACCGCCATGGCTACGTTCGTGGCTACGTCAACCGCCGCGATGACCCCTTGCGAATCCACAACCACTCGGCGTTTCCCGCGGCTGCGGCATCTCGCGATACTACGAGAATGCAGCGGCGATGGCGGGATTACACCACCGCGGGCGGCGCTCGTCCCGTGCGCGAGTTCCTGCTCGACCTGCCGGACACTGATGCCGCCGCCGTGCTCGCCGCCATGCGGGAGGTCCGCGACGACGGCCTTCGCGCCGCTCGTCACCTCAAAGGTGACCTCTACGAGGTCCGCGCCGACGGTGACCGGCAGGCGTACCGGATCCTGTTCGCGACCGAGGGCCAACGCGGCCAGGTGCTGCTATCCCTCGAAGGCTTCTCCAAGAAGACACAGAAGACCCCGCCGGACAAGATCCAGCTCGCCGAGCGTCGCCTAGCCGATTGGCGGCGCCGGGCCCGCTGACCCCGACTATCTCATACTTGCGATAGCACAAATGAGATGGCATGCTTCGAGCATGAAGAAGGACTTCCTCGACGAGATGATCGAAGAGCGCTCGCGCCGCAACCCCGCCTTCCCCGAACTGGTCGACGCGGCGTCGCGGCGGCGACGACTGTTGGAGCGGCTCACCGGAGAGCGCGAGGCCGCCGGACTCAGCCAGACCCTCGTCGCCGCCCGGATGGGCACATCGCAGTCCGCCGTCGCCCGCATCGAGGCCGCCACCGTCGACCTCAAGCTCTCGACGGTCGAGCGCTACGCCGCCGCCCTTGGCAAGCGAGTCGAATGGACAATCGTCGACTCGACGCCCGCCACCCGCCGCCACTGACGTGACTCAGCGTCCGCGGTGGCGAGCGGCATACAAGTGTCGAAGGCGACCCGCTGGCTGCTCACCCGGCTGGGGTCGGCCGACCCCCGTCGATCATGACCCGGTACGGAGCTGGCGACGGCCCTGACAGGTCGCGCAGACGGATCAGCAACCTCCACACCGACGCACCAACGTGAACGCGAGCCACACCGGCCCGATCGGGGGCATAATGGAACTCGTGACCATCGGCGAAGAACTCCTCGAGGAACGCCGCCGCCAGCGCCGAGCCGGAGACCCGCGCATCACCCCCGAGGGCCGCGAGCTGCTGCTGCGCATGACCACCGGTGACCTCATGGACGAGTTCCAGGCCGCCCTCGACGCCGATGCGGCCGCGGACCCAGCGCCCGGCGGACACGACTCCGACGAACACATCTGACCGGCCGTCGTCGTGTTGGTGATCGACGGCCTCAATTGCGAGGCGGTGTCGGAGGTCAAGAACGACGGGAGCCAGTCGTACACGCAGCAGCTGAGGGACAGCGTCTCGTACGCCCAGGCGAACGGAATCCGCTTCGACCTGTATGTGCGACCGGATACCCACCTGACCGGGCCATTGCTGCAAGCCGTCAGCGACGGTCTGATCAACCTCAGGTTCATCCCATGAGCCCCCGCAAGAGACCGCCGACACGCATGACGGCCGCGGAGCTCATGGCCCGGCTTCAGGGCGACGAGGACTACCAGCGCAAGACGCAGGATGCGGAGGCGGCCCGACAGGTGCGGGCCGCCGAATTGCGCCAAGCCGAGGAGCCGATCGTCGCTGATCTGCGATCCGCAGGGGTCGAGGTGGAGTCGGTGTGGGACCTGGTGAACACGTCGACGCCCTACCCCGACGCATTGGAGGTTCTGCTTCGGCATCTGGAACGTGGCGGCTATCCGGATCGGGTGATGGAGAGCCTCGGTCGTGCGCTGGCAGTGGGCCCGGCGGCGTTCGCGTGGAAGACGTTCCGACGTCTGTACCTGACCGCTCACGGGCGGGGGGAGGAGGAGGGATTAGCTGTCGCGTTGGCAGCCTCCGCGACTGCTGATCACGTGGACGGCCTGATAGGGCTCCTCGACGAGGCCAGCGGTGAGACGCGGATTCATCTGCTCCGCGCGATCAAGGGCATGGGTGGAAGTCGGGGCCGTGATGTCTTGGAGTCACTTCGGTCTGACCCTGCGCTTGGCCGAGAGGCGCGGGCACTTCCCAAGGCGAAGGCTTAGCCCGAAAATGCGGCTACGACGGCCGGGCACCGAGGGGGTCGCCGTGTGGAGGAACTGGCGCGCACCCCGGCTCATGATCGGCTGGATCATCGTGCTCGCGACCGGCTTCGTAGCCGTGCACGTCATGCCCGAGGGTGCCCCCGCCAGGATCCGAGATCATCGCAGCTACATCTACGACGTCACGCCCGACAGTGCGCCGGCGCGTTCGGTCGAGATGTCGACAGCCCCTGTGGAGCACCGATCCGGCCGCGCTCAACCGACGACAGTTCAAGGGTCAAGGCCGTCTTCGGTCGCTCTGGTTGTTGCCGCAGAGTCTGAATCGGGCCTTGCTTCCGAGCTCGCGGGTGCCTGTCACAGCTTCGCCCCGGCCACGCTCGTCGTCCTCGCCGACGGCACACGCAAGGCCATCAGAGCGGTCGCGGTCGGAGATCGTGTGCGTACGACCGACCCCGCAACCGGCAAGACCGTCATCCGCACCGTCACCGCGCTCCATCGCAACCACGACACTGACCTCGCCGATCTCGTCGTCCGCGATGGCGCGGGCCATGAGTCGACCGTGCATACCACGCAGCACCATCGCTTCTGGGACGACACCCGCCACGCATGGGTCGAGACCGCCGACCTAGTCGTCGGCGACCGGCTGCACGCTGATGACGGCGCCGTCGCCACTGTCGGCAGCGTCCGGTCCATCGCCGGCCTCGAGTGGATGTACGACCTCACTGTCGACGACGTCCACACCTACTACGTCGTCGCCGGGGATGAGCCCGTCCTGGTTCACAACTGCGGAGGCTTGGACGCGCTCTCGCAGTCCGGTTCAACCCTCGATTCGGCCGATGCTGGCGGGCAGCTCACGCGAGCTGGGCGTGCATACGCGAAGGCGAGCGAGGTCTTCGGCCCGACAAGTGGCGGGCTTTCAGCGATCAACGCTGCGGGGCAGGACGCTCTCGACGAGATCCTGACCCACCCCGGAACGGTCGGGAACACGATGCAGGGCGGCAACTTTGCAGGGGGGTCGCGATTCATATCGCCCAACGGGATCGGCGCGGTGTTCGGGCCGGACGGCACGTTCCAGTACTTCGGGTGGATGGCGCCATGAGCTTCGAGATCTTCAAGACCTTCCCGCCTGATCGCGAGAGCGCGGTTGCGGAACTCAACGTGCGACACGGGGACGTCGTCGACATACCCGCCGAGGTATTCCGGGAGAGCGGCGAGCTGACAATTCGCATCTTTCCGCGCGGTGATGGCGAAGTCTGGCAATACCCGCTCGACGAGTGGCTTTCTGCAATCGAGCGGGCCGTTGACGTGCTCGGCCCCGATGGGTAGGCGCAGCCGGCGGGCGGGCTGCACAGGGATCATTGCCACGGTGTTGGTAGTCCTGCTCGCCGTCGCCGGCGTGCTGACCACGACGTCTTCCTCGCCGTCAGCCGCCGCAGCGACGGCCAATGGCGCCAGCACCCACGTGTACGACGGCGCGCCGAACAACGCGTCACCGCGTCCTGTCGTCGAGCAAGTCCCGGTATCGGCGGATCACCGAATCGACTCCAGAGCATCGCCGTCGCCTCGGACGGCTCTTGCTTTGGCCGCTTCCTTAGTTGCCGCAGAAGGCGGCAGCGAGGTGCTGTTGGACACATCGGCGGTGAAGGCACAGTCTGCGGCCCGCTCGCTAATGAAGCCCGGCGAATGCGCGGTGATCTGTTCGACGGTCGAACGTGAGGCAGCCCAACAGGGCTTCTCGACCGCGGGCCTTCCGGTGGTTGACGACGGCACCTCGGCCGTGCTCAGGAGTCAGGTTGCTCAACAGTTGCGCGGCTTCGGCGCAGCCACCCAGGGCCTCGAGAACGACGCCATCATCGGCGCTACAGCGCTGGAGCGAGGCATCCCGCTCATAACCGGGGATCGAGCGTTGTGGAATGCGATTCTCAAGCTCGGAGGAGACGCGAGATGGTTCGCGCCGGGGATGTGACGGTGATGACGCTCAATCCTGTCCTCATCACGAGCGGCCTCGCGCACCTCGGCGAATGGGGGGACCTCGAGCTCACCGGCGCCACGTCGGCCTTGCTTCGCTTGAAGTGGACTGCCGATCTCGAGCTTCCGGAGGCGGTCGCCGCTGACCTGACGGGCGGGGTACTTCTGCTGAACGATCAACTTGCCCGTCTGCTCTATCTGCCCTACGCCGGCGAACAAGTTGTTGCCTACGACCTCAAGGAGGGCACGCCGCTCTACCCGCCCATCACGATCCCGCGCCAGGCGGACCGCGGCCTGCGCATGGCGGCCGTTCGTGTGTTACCAGACGATGGCGCGATACATCTCACCGAGTCGACCCTGACGTGCTTCCGGGAGGACTGCACGCTCTCGTGGCGTCAGGACGATGACTTTGCAGGTTGGGCGATCGAGGGGGTCGGCCTCGATGCCGTGCACCTTGTCGCAGGCGACTGGTCCGGCAACGAGGACCGCCAGAGCCGATCTCTCGCGGACGGCGACCGGCTGAGGCGATGAACCACGCGGCCAGGTGGCTCCGTGCTTTCCTGTTCGCGTGCCTGCTGGCCACGATCGCCGGCGCCTTGCTGTGGGCTCATCCGCAGTCGAACGCGGTGCCAACCACGATCGCTGCAGCGTCAGCGCAGCCGGTGGTCTACGGCTACGACCGCACGCTCAACAACGAGCGGGTGCAATTGCCGCAAGCGGCGACGGCGGTCGCGGCTTCGTCGACCGAACGCTTCAGATCGACGACGCTCCACGGCGGCTCGCTGTCTCTCGGCACTTCCGTTGTTGCCGCAGAAGGCGGAGGGGCGCGGTTCGTTGTCAACGGCGCGGGCGAGGCGTTGGACACAGCCCGAGTCACGATCCCCGAAGGCAAGTTCGGCTACCTACTCGAGAACCCGAGCAAGGCGGGGGTCTTCGCCGATTCGATGGGATTCGACCAGGCCTCCCTGGACTCAGCGCTCCGCCAACACCTCGTCGACAATTTCGGCAACGCCACAGCTTCTGAGGCCATGGTCGGCGGTGGGACGAAGTTCTCCGTCACCGGCGCTCTCAGTGGACCGAGCGGCGCGAAGTGGACCATCACGTCGGTCTGGGGCATCGATCCCGATGGGTTGATCCGACTCATCACGGCAACGCCATGAGCAGCGCGCACGCTGAGACGGTGGTTGTCGTCGGAGACCACGTGGTCCTCGTCACCGTCGACAGTCAGGATGCGCCGACTTCCCTCGAAGTCACGCTTCATGTCGATGGCCGACGACTGCGATCGTTCGAGGAGGAGGGTTGGAGAGTCCCGAGGTACGGGGTGGCCGATCTCACCTTCTTCTGGTGGTCGGCACGCCGCGTCGTCAGTGTCTCGGTCGATGCTCCGGACCAGATCGAACAGCTGGGGGCCGACGAGGACATCGTCGTCGTGTTTCGCCGGCCCGGCGGCTGGCTGCTCGTGTGCGAGACCTCGTTGCGACTCGTACTTGGCGGGCAGGAGGTCGCGAGGCTTGAGTACGGCGATGTCCTAACCGATGCCGTCATCGAAGGCGAACAGGTCGTGCTCCGCGATGCAGCTGGGTCCGTCAATCGCGCAGCAGTCACGTCTCGAGGGCTGAGTCCTGTTGCCTGACCGAACTCGTTCGGCTGTCGCTTGTATTCCGGCGTTCGTGCTCGCGGTCCTTCTGCTGCTAGCACCACTCGCCGTCGGTGCTCTCGCGCACACTTCCCGGCCCATCTCGACAGGCCACGCCCACGTCTACGACGGCGCAGCGCGCCTTGTCGGGGGCGCTACAACGGCCACGGTTTGGACACGCGAACGAGGGTCCACCGCCTCGATCGCTGGGCCCGATAGCACGACGCTGCGGTCTGCATGCGACTACGACGCCGTGTGCGCGCCGTCGGTCGATGCGTCGCCGGTGGCGCCTCCTCGTGGACCGGGCCGATCGGACCGAGACCTTTCTCCCTCGACGAGGCCGTCTCTCGTTGCGTTCTCATTCGCCGCAGAAACCGCAAGCGCCGGCGCCGGTGAACTGCCGCCGGCCGTCATAGGCGAGGGGATGGGATCGCGTGTCGTGCCGTACGCCGAGGCGAACGGCTACGAGACGTACGCCGGGCTCGAGAGCCCTCAGAACTACAC